>VHDF01000085.1 GCA_016871495.1 Verrucomicrobiota bacterium
GCAAAGCCAAGGCTGAGCCGAAATACCGGTTCTACAGCCTCTATGGAGAACTGCTGCGGAAGGACTTGCTGGAAACGGCGATGAGCTCCGTGGCGCACAACAACGGCGCGGCTGGGGTGGATGGACATACCTGTGAAGTCTATCTCAAAAGCGACGAAGCATGGGACCAGTGGCGGGACGGGTTGCTGGAAGAGTTGCGCACCAAGAGCTATCGGCCCAGTCCGGTACGAAGGGTGTAGATCCCCAAAGGCGACGGGAAGATGAGGCCACTGGGTATCCCGACGGTGAAAGATCGAGTGGTCCAGACGGCGGTGGCGCTGATGCTGCTGCCGATTCTGGAAGCTGACAGTCATCCGAACAGCTATGCGTATCGCCCCAAACGTGGGGCACATCAGGCGATGGAGGCGATTCGAAAGGGAATGCTGCGGGGACGCGTTGAAGTGATTAATGCGGACCTGAGCGGCTACTTCGATAGCATTCCCCATGGGAAGTTGCTGAGGATCGTGGCCAGACGGGTCAGTGACGGAGGCATTCTGAAACTGATCAAAGGCTGGCTGCGGGCACCGACCGTGGAACCCGCGGCAGGAGGCCAAGGCGGCGGAGGAGGAAATGGCGCAAACTCATGCGGTGCCCCGCAAGGAGGCGTGATTTCACCTCTGCTGGCTAATGCCTACCTCAACGCGCTGGACTGGGAAGTCAACGAACGTTGCGAACTCAAGCCTGTGATGGTGCGATACGCGGACGACTTCGTGATCCTGAGCCAGCCCGGGCAGGGTCAAGGACTGATGGAAAGGCTCAAACGGTGGCTGGATCGACGGGGACTGGTGCTCAACGAGAAGAAGACCCGCCTGGTGGATATCCGGCAGGAGGGGATCAAGTTCGTCGGGTTTGCACTGACCTGGCGACGAGGGCGAAGCGGGCGGCATTACCCGCACGTGGAAGCCCATCCCAAAAGCCTGAAGAAACTCCGGGACGGACTGCGTGAGAAACTCAATCGCGGGAGGGCTGTGGCGGACTGTCGAGGAAGTCATCACGGAGCTGAATCGGACACTCAAGGGCTGGGCGGGATATTTTCACTACGGCAACAGCAATAGGATGATGAGCACGGTGGATCGGGCCGTCTGCGGACGACTGCAGCGATGGCTGTGGCGCAAACACGGACGCTCCTTTGCATTGTGGTCCACCTATACCGCTGAAGTTCTCCATGAGTGATTCCACCTCTACCGCATGCCGGGAGCGGCCGCGCGGAGGCCGAATCGTTGAAGGCCACACGATGAATGACCCTCGGAGAGCCGGATGCGGGAAAACCGCCTGTCCGGTTCGATGAGGGGCGGAGTCCGACGGTCATTGGCCCTCGCGCCTTTCAATCCGTCGGCTCCGCCTACTCCACACGGAGGCTCCACACCTTCGCGAAAAAGGAATGGAAGCGAGCTGGTGTCGCGGCTAGGGTTATTTTAGGTGGTCTATGTTGATTAGAAAAGTTCATATTGAAAACTTCAAGCGGTGGGAACTGCTTGAAGCAGAATTGAAACCCCTTGACTGCCTGGTTGGGCCAAACAATAGCGGCAAAACCACCCTGCTTCAGGCTCTTGCTTTGTTTGATTTTGGAGTTCACCACTGCCTCAGTGGAAAGAACGGCGGCCTTGAAATCAAAAGCCGTTCCATTTCCCCGGAAGACTTTTACGTCATCCCCTGTGCGAATCCGGTTGACCTCTGGACCAATCGAAAGACGCAGGCCGCCAGCAAGCACAGAATCATCAAGATTCAGGTCCTTTTTGAAAACGAGCTCGAAGCGACGGTCTCCATTGATCTGACCTACAATCGTTTCGGTGTATCGCTGGACTGCTCAAACGACTCGCCCGAAACGCTCGATGCCCTTCGCCAGTTGCGCATCTCCTACCTGCCGGTCTTTTCCACTTTTCTCACCCAGGAAGAGCGCAAAACGCCGGCGGTCATTGAGGACGCTCTGGCTCGCGGGCGCGTCAACAGTGTCGTATGCAACTTGTTGCTCAACCTCAAGAAGGACAATCGTCAACATCTTCTGCTCGAAGTCCTTCGACGCATTTTCCCGAACCTCGCCGAAATCAACATCGAGTTCGATGAGGCAAACGATCGGTATATTTCCTTCACCTATTTGGAGAAAGGTCGCCCGAAGGAGTTTGATGTATTCATGGCCGGCAGCGGATTTCAGCAGTTCGTTTATCTCTTTGGATTCATTCATCTGCGCCAGCCGACCATCGTCCTGTTCGACGAGCCTGACGCCCATCTCGATGGGTCGTTGCAGCACGCGCTCCTTTCCGAACTTCAACGACTGGTCGCCGACGGGCGTCAGATTTTATTTGCTACGCACTCGCGCGAGATGATCACGCGCATCGACCCCTCCAACATTCTTTCCATTGAGGATGCAGGCGCCAAGCGGCTCGAACTGGCCTTTGATGTCTATGACACGCTCGACAATCTCGGCTCGCTCGACCCGACGCAACTGGCCACCATCCAGGCCTATCGCCGGGTGCTGGTGGTCGAGAACCAGTCCGACTGGGAGTTGCTCTCCATCTTCTGCGAGAAATGCCTCCCCCCTGAAGCTTGGTCTGAAATGCAACGTCGCCTGGCCGTTTGCTACGCTCGCGGCAATCCTTGGAAACAGGACATGGATCGGCTTCGTCACCAGCTCCAGCAGATGATCGCCGTCCAAGGGGCCGCACTCGAACTGTTCGTCGTCGCCGACCGCGATTACCACCCGGACCACCCCTCGCTCCTGGCGGGGTTGCCGGCCACCCATATCCAATGGCATGTTTGGCGGCGGGTGGAGATCAAGAATTATCTGCTGGACCCGGAAGGCATCGTCCGCGTCATGCACAAGCCGCAGAGCCAGATGACACTGGACGAGGTTGCCTTGCGCGCGGAACTGGAACGACTCATGGAGCAGTCCAAGGACGTCGCCAATGACCGCTTGGTCAAGGCCTTTGACGAACGCAGGCGCAAGCTTGGTGAACACTGGGACGCCGCCACGCTCTCACGCAAGGCAAGGGAATACTTGCAAGCCCATTGGGCCAATGAACGCGTCGCCCTGGCCGACGCCAAGGAAATGGTCCTGCCCGGAATCAAGCGGTGGCTCCAAGGTCAGCACCACGGTCAGTTCTCCGACCGTTCCTTGGCCGAGGCGCTCGCCCCGGAACACCTCGGGCCGGAAGTCCAGGAAGTCACCCGCAGCTTGGCAAGGTTCGCTGGCGTCTCTCTGCCGCCGACTTGATCGCGGGGCCATTTTCTCTGCTCTCCCTGCCTGGAACGCGATCAGGATGACCGGATGAATCGTTCTGCTGCGAGATCTGCGAAACGCAACCCCCGGCGAGTCAATCGAAAGCCAGATTCGTCGCGTTCCCCGAGGTGATCGCGTTCGAGGGAGGCGATGTCCTCGGCCCATTCCTCGCGGAGTTCGAGTCCGGTCACATCCTTGAATCGTTGAAAATCCCAGCCTTCATTCATGCGCAGGCCGATGGCGGCGATTTCTCCGGCGCGCGCTTTGGCCGGCAAACTTTCGCGGTTTTCCACCGCGTCCTGGCCTTGTTCGATCAAGGCGCAGTAGAGCTGCGTGCTCGCCCAATTGCGAGTGCGCGTGCCGTCCATGTAGCCTGACGCGCTGGGTCCGAGTCCGTGCCAGAATCCTCCCCGCCAGTAATTCACATTATGCCGGCAGGCCCGGGAGGGGAGGGCTTCCGTTTCATCCCAGAGGCCGCGGGCAAAGTTGGACACTTCGTATTGCGTGAATCCGGCTTGGCCGGAGAGGTCGATCAGGGCCTCGTACATCTCGCAGGCGAGTTCTTCGTTCACATCAATTTCGCCCGCCATCATCTGGTCATACAACGGAGTATCCTCTTCGAAGGTTACTTCGTAGGAGGACAAATGTTCGCTGCCCAGGGAGATCGCCTCATGCAGAGTGGCTTTCCAAATCTCCATGGTCTGGCCGGGAATGGCGAACATGAGATCGACGTTGATATTGTCGAAACCCGCTTGCCGCAGGGTTTCGAAGGAGCGGAAGACCATTTCCCGGCTGTGGACCCGCCCAAGCCGGTCGAGGAGGGCTTCGTGGAGGGATTGCACGCCCATGGAGATCCGGTTGATGCCAAATTCGCGCCACAGCCTGGCTTTTTCCAGGGACACCGTTGCGGGATTGCATTCGATGGTCCACTCGCGAGCGCCCAAGAGATCGAGGGCCTGCATCTTCTCCAGCAAGCGTTGCCATTCGCTGGTGGGAAGCAGGGAAGGGGTGCCTCCTCCGAAGAAAACGGTGCCTTTGCCGAATCGGAGGGCGCGTTTTTCCAGTTCCACTTCGAGACACGACACATAGCGTGTCATGTCGGCGCCGCGGGTGGGCTCCGAATAAAAGGCGCAATACTCGCATTTCCGCGAGCAGAAGGGGACGTGGACGTACAGACTGTCCACGCTGGAGTGCGGGAGCGTCACTCCGGATTACGCCTGGCTGCGCTGAACGTTCTGCGCTTTGAGTCCCTTGTCGCCTTCAATGATCTCGAAATTCACCATTTCGCCTTCCAGCAATGTCTTGAAGCCCTGGCCTTGAATGGCCGTATGGTGAACGAAGATATCCTGACCGCCTTCCTGGATGATGAAGCCAAAACCCTTCTTATTGTCGAACCACTTAACTTTTCCACTAGCCATAGATAATCCTTACAGGCTGTGCCACGCATTGAGTTGGTTGCCTCGCGAACGCAATCCAGCCATGAAGCACACCGGTCGCGCCAAAGAGGATGAGGGGATTTACCCTCCAAGCGTGCCCTTACGTCAAGAATTAGTTTGGCTCTACTCGTGATCGTGATCCGCGGTCACGGTCGATCCATCTGAAGGCGGTATCCAGGTCGAGGGTTTCCATTCGAGCTGCGTCACGAACCTTGACCTCAAAAACGAAAGATTTTCATTGCCGCCAGCGGGTTAACCTTCCCCATCATGCTGTCCGTGCTTTCCCATGGTTGTCCGATCCGCGTGCGCCAACGTTTTAGCGCATGGATATCCGCTTGGGGGATGCTGCTGGCTGGATCGGTGGGCTGGATCGACGGATTCGGTGCTACTCCAGGCGACAGCAAAGGACTCGAATCTTTCCCTCTGGCGGTGGCGTCCGGAGGGTCACCCGGGTTTTCGTTGCTCAGCCCGGCGGAAACGGGGGTGACCTTTACCAACACGCTTTCCGAGCTCGCCGGAGCGAGGAATCGGGTGCTGGTTGATGGATCGGGCGTGGCTTTGGGGGATTACGATCGCGACGGTCGAACCGATGTTTTCCTCTGCGGCTTAGAAACCACCAGCGGGTTGTTCAGGAATCTTGGCGGTTTTCGTTTCGCGCGAGCCAATGAGTCGTCCGGATTGCGTCTTGAGGGGGGGCTTTATCGGGGGGCCGTTTTTGCGGATATCAATGCGGACGGCTGGCTCGACCTGCTCGCCACGGCCACGGGCCGGGGAGTTCTGTTGTGGACCAATGACGGCCGAGGTGGATTCGCCGGGTCGGGCAATCCCCGGCGGATCCATTCCGCTTCCGGTGCGATGACGCTGGCTTTGGCGGATGTCGATGGGAATGGAACCCTGGATGTGTACGTCACCTGTTATCGTGGCGAGGATGTGCGCGATCAACCGAGCGTGGAGCTGCATCGGGTGGATGGGAAACTGGTGGTTCCCCCTGGTTTGCGGGATCGCTTTCTCGTTTCGCGAGAGCGGGTGTTCGAGAGGGGCGAGCCCGACCAGCTCCTGCTCAACGACGGTCGCGGACATTTTGAGAGTGTTCCCTGGGTTGTCGAAAGAGGCGCCGCTTCTGCGGGAGTGCCGCCTCGAGCCGCGGCGTTCCTGGACTCCTCGGGGCAGCCGCTTTCCGATCGCCCGCGTGATTGGGGATTGTCGGCGACTTTCAGGGACGTCAATGGCGACGGTTTTCCGGATCTTTATGTTTGCAACGACTATTGGACTCCCGACCGATTCTGGTTGAACGATGGTCGAGGATCGTTTCGGGCCGCTCCACCGTGGATGATTCCCTTGACGAGTGCCAATTCGATGGGGGTCGATTTTGCCGACGTCGATGGGGACGGACGCTTCGATGCGTTCGTGGTGGACATGCTTAGCCGCGATCCGGCACGTCGGAAGCGTTCTATGCCGGTGAGCATTGATCCAGCCATCGCCGAGACCGGCTTGGCGCCCGCGGGCCAGCGGGTTCGCAACACCTTGTTCCGCGGGCGCTCCGACGGGGGATTTGATGAATTGGCGTGGTTTGCTGGCGTCGCGGCGTCCGATTGGTCTTGGCAGCCTCAGTTTTGCGATGTTGATCTGGACGGTCGTCCCGATTTGCTGATTTCCGCCGGGCACATCGCGGATGTGCAGGATCTGGACGCCAATGCGGAGATCGACCGCCGCCCTCCGGAATGGCGCGCATTGCGAGATCGGACCCAGCAACAGGCCGCCTACACCCAGCGCAGGGTGGAAGACCAGAGGCGTTATCCTCCTCTGGCGATGCCCATCGTTGCCTTTCGCAATTTGGGGGCATTTCGCTTTGAGGAAGTGACTGCGGCATGGGGCACACACAGTCCCGCGGTGCATCACGGCATGGCTTTGGGCGACCTTGATGGGGACGGCGATCAAGATTTGGTTGTCAACACCTTGAACAGTGCCGCCAGGATTTTTCGCAATGAAAGCCCGGCCCCCCGCGTGGCCATTGAACTCTCGGGTCGAACGGGGAATGCGTTTGCGATCGGGGCTCAAGTGATGTTTCAGCAGGAGGGTGCCCCGTTGCAAATGGCGGAGGTGGTGTCGGGCGGACGATATCTGTCTGGCTCGGATCATCTGGTGGTTTTCGCGGTTTCGGAGTCAGCCCGATCCTCCCGACTGAAGGTGCGGTGGCCGGGCGGGTCGATCTCGGAATTCGAGGGTGTCCGCGCCAACCACCGCTACCGCATCGCGGAGCCGCCAATGCCATCTTCCGTGACCCGACCCGGCCTTCAGACGTCAACCGAATCCGCGTTCTTTGAGCCTTTCAAGACCCCTGTTCGACACGTTCATCAGGACGCGTCGTCCCCAGGCGCTTCGATGGCCTCGAATGATCCTGCCCGACTGGATGAACTCGGTCCCGCTGCCTGCTGGTTTGATCTGAATCGAGACGGTTGGGACGATTTGATTCTCGGATCTGGTCGGGGAGGGGCTCCGAGCGCGTTGCTTTCCGATGGCCGGGGTGGGTTTATGGTTTCGCCGGAAGCATTTTTTTCGCGATTGCAGGCTCGAGCCATGACCGGTGTCTTGCTGCTCCGGCGTGAAACGGGAGACACGCTCCTTTCGGGATACGCCCATCATGTGGTCGAATCCGCCGGACCGGCCGTGCAGGAATTCGTCTGGCCCGAAAGGAAGTTCTTGGATTCTTTTTCGACCCTGGCCGGACCCGTTGGATCCCTGTCGGCGGGGGATGTCAATGGGGACGGGGAACTCGATCTTTTCGCGGGGGGCCGATCGTTGCTGGAGCGTTATCCGCTTTCGGCTGCCTCCGCTTTGTTCCTTCGGCGCTCAGGCCAATGGGTTCGCGACGAGAAGAATCAGCGCCTGCTCAATGAGATCGGCCTTGTCACCTCATCACTCCTGGCGGACCTGACTCAGGATGGCTGGCCCGAACTGGTGGTGGCGTGCGAATGGGGGCCCATCAGGGTGTTCCTCAATGAGCGAGGTGTGTTTCGGGAGATGACGGACGAGTGGGGATTCGGTGCTCATCGCGGATGGTGGAATGTGGTGGCGGCAGGGGATTTCAATGGCGACGGAAGGCTCGACTTGCTGGCCGGGAATGCGGGCGAGAACACAGAAATGCGCGTCCCACCACGCCAGGGAGTTGCTCTTCACTTCGGTGAATGGAATGGACTGGGCTCGGTGTCGCATTTTGAAGCTGCGTTCAACCCGGTGTCGGGTCAATCGGAGCCGATTCGAGGGTTGGCAGAGTTAGGGGTCCAGATCCCCCGATTGCAGGAGCTTTTCCCCTCGCACCGGGCCTTCGCCCAGGCTTCAACGGACACGATACTCAAGTCCCTCGCACATCCCGGCCGCCGGCTTGGTGTGAATACGCTCTCCTCTTTGGTCTGGATGAATCAATCCGGGCTTTGGCGTGTTTCCCGGCTTCCCGATGAAGCTCAATGGCATGGCATTCACGGGATTGCGGTGGCGGACTTCGACGGCGACGGGCAGGAAGATGCGGTGCTGTGTCCGGGAGAGCGGGAAGTTGCTTCCGACGTGGAAACGCGACTGAGGTCGCCAACGCTGTGGATGAAAGGCAATGGAATGGGTGGCTTCGAGACGGCCACCTTGCTCGCTCCCCAACATTGGCTTGGTGGAAACCAGCGCGCCGCGGCGGTTGCCGATTTCAACCGGGATCATCGACCCGATCTTGCCATCACTCGGTATCGTGGTCTCACTCAACTCGTGGCCAATCGCCGTGGTCGGCCGGGATTTCGCGTTCGACTTTCCGGTCCCGCGGGTAATCCGCTGGGCATCGGAGCATGCCTGCGTCTGGATTTCGGGGGTAAACTGGGGCCGGCTCGCGGAGTGCATGCCGGGTCAGGTTGTTTGTCCCAGGACAGCGCGACCCTCATCCTCGCGTCTCCTCGCGATCCCACTGGACTTTCGATCCGCTGGCCCGGCGGGAAAGAAACCTGGACTTCGCTTTCTCCCGGAACACGCGAGGTCACCGTGGATGTGTCAGGGCGAGGAGATGTGCTTCCGACGGTGCCCCGATGACCTCGGATGAGGATTTTGGCCGGATCAAGGTTCAAGGCTGGCCAAGTAAGCCAGCAAATCGGCCAGATCGGAGGCTGAGAGACCATCGAGCAGTCCGGAGGGCATCAAGGATTTTGAAGAAGGCGTCTTGGATTCCATGTCCGACTGATCGATGCGCCGGGTTTTTCCAGGGCCTTCGATCAGGATCACGCCGTCGGCGGACTCGAAGGCGACTTGACCGAGCACGGGATCTCCGCGGCGAGGTTTCACCCAATAGGTTTGGTAAGCGGGAGCCACCACGCGATCGGGCTCGAACAACGATTCGAGCATCGCTTCCATCGAGAGGCGGCGGGTCGCCCCCGCCAGGGGCGGTCCGATCGAAGACGCGCCTTCATGGCACGCGGCGCAAGCGCGCTCTTGGAAAATCTTCGATCCGCGCGAAGCGTTGCCCACGTGTTTGGGGAGTTCGCGGAGCCGTTCATTCCAATTCGCTCGCGGGGCGGCTTGTTGCTGCTCCCATGCTTTCCAGGCCCCTGGAAAAGCGGTCTCAAACCAGTCGAAAATCGGCTGATACAGTGCCGCCGGTTGCCCACTGGCCTCCCGTACTCCGTCCCATCCAAAAGCCTGGCCGCTTTGCCTCTGGGCGGCCAAGGCAACCCGCGGCCGCAGCGCCACCAGTTCCGGTTCGGTTTGGGAGCGCTTGAGCAAACGCAACAAAGGAAGCAGGGTCGCGGGCTCCGACGCCGTGGAACAGCGCGAGAGAGCTTCCACCGCAAGTTTGAGCGTGGCGAGATGGGTCGAGCTCAGTTTCGACACGAATCGCGCGCGATCCTCATCGTGCGGACGAATCGCCAGCGTTTGGAAGATTTCCTCCCCCACCACCGGATCATTCCAGCGCGAGCGCAACAGGGGAAAGGCGTCGGAGGGGGGGAGGATGGACAACATTTCCACGAGAGGTGGTGTCCAGGGAAAGGCTGGATCCGTCTTGGCGGCATCGAAGAACGCCCGGGCTGCGAGACGCGCCTCGCGAATGCGCGGAAAGGAAACCCGGACCAAGTCCACGTGGGCGGGGCGTGGAAAATCGGCATGATTCAAGAGTTCGGTCGAAAAAGAAGGATGCTTCGCGGCGAACTGAGCCGCGAGTTCTCTCAGGCGTGAACTCCAAACCTGTTTGGGTCGCTGGGAGATGCCTTGCCATTTTCGGTCCATGCCGAGCATGGCGGACACTGCTTGAGAAATTCCATTCGACGGCCAGCTTCCTCGAAGCCGGGCCAGCGCCGTCAGAAAATGAAAATCATCCTGGGGCGTGCTGCGCGGCGTCAAGCGAGCCAGGACCGCCCGGGGCGCTGCCTCCTGATCATCCATGATCATCGCGAGCAGCCGGGCAGCTTCACGAGCGTTGTCATGTCCGGACGGGGCTTGCTCCAAAATACGCACGGCGGCCCGGCCCGCCCTGGCTCTGGCCGCGGAATCCTGGGGAACACCTCCTGGGAACTCATAAGCTGTAAACAGTTCGACGGAGGGCTTGGCCAGATTCCAATCACCCCAAGAACGAATCAGGAGCCGAAGTGCTCGTCCATGGTCCGCACGGCTTCGTTGATCTTCGAGGCACGTCAGGGCTGCTTGCACCGCCTGGGCGATGTTCGTATCCCCTCGTTCCAAAGCCGCCCAAGCCAGGGCCACGTGAGTCCCGGACGTGGCCTGAAGGGGCGGCTTCGCGGTCGATGTCCATGCGTCATTCGATAGTCGCGAGGAGACCAGTCGCGCCGCGCGGCGGACACCTTTGACGTCATTGACTAATGCGGTCCATTTCTGGAGTAAGGCGGGGCTGGCCGCGAGGCCGGCACCCAGCAGCCTGGCTGCGCTCTCACAGGCCGTTCGCCGCACTTCGACGGAGGGGTCTGCGAAGGCGTGGGTCAAGGTGTCGAGCACGCTTGTGTTCTCGTTGAATCCCAAGGCCCATACGGCGCGCGCGCGAACGCTCGGTGGCGTTTCCAAATCGACGGCCACCTTTCTGAAAACCTCGACCTCGCGGCCTTCGAAGACGTCAGCCAGGATTTCGATGGCACGAATTTTTGCCCTCGCGTCTCGTTTCGATTCCTCGACAGCCCGGACAAACTCCGCCGCCCCCAGGCGTCTGGCTGCGGGTTCCCAACCTCGGCGAGACCATGCTTCCAACGGTTGCGGAGCGCTCAAGATTTCATCGAGTGTGGCCGGCGGATGACTCTGGACGCCTGGCGCGCTTTCGCTCCGTTCAGGTTGTATGCGGTAGATCCCGCCCCGGGTTCTCCTTCCTCCGATGGAAATCAGGAGAGAGCCGTCCGGGGTTACTTCCACGTCCGTCGGAGCAAATCCATTGGCTCCCGCCGGTTCCAGGAAGACTCGCGCTTCGGATCCGTCACTCGGACAAAACCAAACCTTCCCGAAGGTCCAGTCGAGGGCGAACACCCCGTTTCGGTAAGCCTCAGAAAAAAGGCGGTGCCGATACGCCGCCACTCCAGTCGGAGATCCTCGGCCCATCCAATACAGGGGTTGAACGGCGTCCTCCTCATAGCTCGGGCGAGCCCAGGTGCGCTCGTGCCCTCCCAGTTGCCATCCGTGATGCTGGCCCCACGCGAGGGTATAAACCCGCGTCGGGACGTACCAAGGGAGCGCGAAATCGCGCTCGCAATCGCTGTCCCAAGTCATCACCGCTCCCTGCTCGAGAAAATCGAAATCGTAAGGATTGCGAAAACCGTGAGCCTCGACCGTGACGCGCTGGAAATCGCGGCCCAGGCGGAGCAGAGCGCCGGCCACGGGATTGCGGACCCATGAGGAGGTGTGCAACGCCGGAAGGGTGGAGAATCCCGCTTCGTTGCCTCCGAGCAAATACCAGGCTCCGTCGGGTCCTTTCCGGATCGCGTGAGCCCCGTGTTCGCCCATGCGCAGGGGCATGAGTTGAGTGGGCGCTCCATCCGGTTTTCCGTCCGCGTTCGTGTCCCGATACCGCCAAAGGCCGCCATCCACCACCGCGAGCAAGTCGTGCCCTTCAAAGTTCAATCCCATCGCACTTCCGCGAGTGCGGGCGAGGATTTCGGCGGTCTCGTATTGGCCGTCGGCATCGCGATCCTCCAGTCGCTTGATGTAGCCGGCACCCGCGACGACCGGACGCCCGTGGCCGTCGAGGGTCATCGCGCTGGCGTCGGGCACGAGAGGATCATCCGCCACCCTCTGGACCTTGAAGCCCTTTTCGATTCGGAGACCTTCCGCTTCGATCAAAACCGTTTCGGCGACGGAGCCAAAAGAAAACAACAACACCGCCAAGCCCGTCGCTGTTCGAATGCCGGATGCCACGCTCATCACTTCGGATGAATCAAGAGGGTATGCTCCACCGGTGCCATCGCCTTGCGAATGCGGTGGGCCAGGGGAGTTCGGATTCTTTCCGTGAACTCGACGGTGGCCTCCATGTCGGCCCGGCCCTCGGGTCCGTGGAAGAGCTGTTTGATCTGCCGTGTCTCGTACTCTTGCTTGGCGGCCACGGCGGAATCGACTCGGCCAAACGCCTCGGAAAAGGGGTTCACTTCGAAATCGAGCGCAAGGTTCACACCGGCTTCCAGTTCGGAAGCCTTGTACGTCCGCGTCTCGGGTCCCCACGTCACGCGATACGATTCCTCCTTGGCTCCCCGGACACGCAAAACGAACCGGTTCAAATCTTCGAAAAACCCCGCGAGAAGCAAGCCGCCGCGCAAGGAATGGTCCTTGTCCCTTGGTCCCGTGGCGCAAAAAGGGTACCGCGTGCTGCGCATCCGAAGAATCCCTTGATCGAAATTCTTCACGGCGTGACCCTGACTCGTTTCCGTTCGTCCTGTGCTGAGATCGAGATCGATGCGGCCGAGTTCCCCCGCCAGGCCCATGGATCTTAGAAACGCGGTGGCCATGACGGCTTGGCCCGCCCAATCCGGGTGCACGCCGTCCTGGCCGGCCAGGGCGTAATGGGTTCCGTAATCCTTGCGGGCATGGTGACTCAGCGTGAGCATGGGCCAGAACACGTCGGCAAACCCCGCTTTTTCGGCGTGGGCGAGTTCGAGGCCCGCGTTGCGCAATCGGAAGAGGTTCTCGTTCAAATCGTCCACGGTGGCGTCTTTGGCTTTTGACCAGGACGGTTTCAATCCGACGCAGCCGGGTGAACCCCAGATGACGCGAGTTCCCGCGGTTCGGAAAGCTTGCAGGATCTGCCTGGCACTCTCGCGATACTTGGTTCCGATGGACTCCTCGAACACGCGATACTCATGGTCGTTCATCCCGTAACAGGTGGTGGCGACGGTGGGCTTGAACCTCAGGCAATCATTGGTCATCCGGGCCAGAAAACCCGGCGCCCGTTCACCGCTCCAGCCGTACTGCCGCACCGTCACATCCAATTCAGGCCGGCAAGCGGTGAGGTAGGTCTCGATCACGCGCGAATACATCCGCTGCTCGGTGATCGAGTCCCCGCAAATAGCCAAACGGTCTCCTTTCTTGAGCACCAAACTTGCCGGTATTGGGGCGGCGGGCACTTTTCCATATCGTTCGAAGGCCGGGTCGTCCGGTTTCTTCTCGAAGGCCTGGCTCCAGGCGAGGGATAGCCCACACACCACGGACACAGCCATGGCGGCTCTTCGAATCTTGATCGGGAAGGGCATCTTCATAAGGGGGGGCGCGGGTGGTCTGGCCTGTCCGGGAAGTGCCTGACTCGACTCAGGACGGCTTAACGGCGCCCGGGGGTGGTTCCGGGCTGAGTTTGGGCGGGTAATTGCTGAGCGGTGGGAATGGGCAACACGTCCACTGCTGGAGGAGCATTCGAGACCGGTTGGTAGATGCCCGGCCCGAGTCCCGCGAGGGGATCCTGCGCTTGTTTCCGCTTCCAGGCCTGGAGTCCCAGAACCGCCAGCGTGATCAAGAGCAGCAATATCGCGACCGGAGCCACGATCCCCCACGGCACTCTCGAGAATTGAAATGTGAGGAAATCGAGCGGCCCCTTCGGACGGCCTGTCAAACTCGGCGGATCGCGAAATTCCTCGGTCTGCGCCAGTTCCGCGTCCAGTTGAGCCATGATCGCTTTCACCTCCAGCTTCAGGTGCGTGGCGTAGGTTCGGACAAACCCGCGAATATACACCGGGGCGGTGAAAGCGTGATAATTTCCTTCGTCGAGCGCGCGGACGTGTTCCGTTTTGATTTTCGTCGCTTCGGCGACCTCGTAAACGGTCCACTTCCGAGCCTCACGCGCGGCGCGGAGTTGTTCGGCAACCGTGGGCACGCCCCGTTTCGTAACCCGGCACCTTGCCATTTGCAACGACACAGAATGACAAATCAGCCGTTCTCACTTTGCCCCGGAGCGCGACTGGGCTGTCCTTCGACGCGCCAGGAATCCCAACGGGATTCCGTCCCGAAGCCCAAGGTTGCGAGGAACGAGCTACCTTGGGTCATGGTTCGCAAAAGGAAACCAACCCCAACGGGGTTGTGACGAAATCCTATTTCCGTTTCGCGGGGTTAAGCCACAACCGCGTTGCGGTTGAATTCATTTCCAAACGGCAACCCAAGGTAGCTCGTTCCTCGCAACCTTGGGCTGAAGGACACAATCCCTTTGGGATTGAAGGCGGGATTCCGTCGCCGTGGGCATCGCCGATTCCGTGGCCCATTGAGATAAACGCGACGAAGAACGAGGCCTATCCGTGATGGCTCTGGTGAGTGATTTGGAAAGGCTTTATCGCCTGGACCTTGCGAAGTTTCATGAAGGGCAATGGCCGTTCTAAGCAAGAACACTCCGCCGGGCCGGGGTGCGTAACGGTGAGTCACTTGACCCTCAAGATAGTCGGGAGGGCTATCGGATCTTTTGATCCGGCAGTTCGCTTTTCACACCTTGGTCGATCGGCATGCGGTCCGTCTCCGGAGTCAAGCCCTCCTGGGCCAGCAATGAGCCGAGTTGAGAGCGCAGGGAAGCCCGGACTCGATCGTACTTCTTGATGCCGGCCAGATTGCGGCTTTCCCCGGGGTCGGATTTCATGTGGTACAGTTCGTCACGATGGCGGTCGGGTGAACCATCGCCGTGCGGATACCGAATATACTTCCATGCGTCGGTCCGGATTCCGCGGACGTTAGGAGTGTAAGGAAACTGCTTCTCGTAATTGTATTCATAAAACCAGGCTTTCCTCCACGCGGGATCTTTTCCCGCCGCCAGTTTGCGCCACGACCTGCCCTGGATGCCAACGAGAGGGGATGCGCCACACAAGTCGAGCAGGCTCGGAGCCGTGTCCATGGCCAGGACCTGGCCTTGGACCACTTTCCCGGAAGGCAGACCGGGGCCGCGCGCGATGATGGGTATCCGGATGCTCGCCTCATGCATGGTTCGCTTGTCCACCATGCCGTGTTCGCCCTCGAGAAGGCCATTATCGCCCATGAAAACGATGATCGTGTTCTCAAACTGCCCGCTTTCCCGCAAGTGCGCGACCAGGCGGCCCACGCTGTCATCCACGCTCAATACGGTGCCCCAATACGCTCGCACCATGTTGGCGAAATCTTTCACTGCCTCCGGGCGCGCATCCGGGAACGTTTTTCGCCATTCGAAAAGCGGCCCGTAGATGCCATGCCACGTGTTGAGCCGCTGTTTGATCCAGTCCGGCTTGTCCTCCAATGCAAACGCACTGGCCGGATACCGGACCGCGACTTGGGCGAAGTGGTTGCTGTACTTGGGCTCGGGAAGGTAGAAGGAATGAGGTGCTTTGTGTCCAACGCAGAGCGCCCAGGGCTTGCCGGGTTCACGTTTCTTGAGCCAGTCCAGCGCGTAATCGGTCACCACGTGAGTGTAGTAGCCGGGGGCCGTTTCGCGGCGGTGTCCGTTGATGTTCCATTCGGTGTCGAAGTACTTTCCCTGGCCCTTGTGGGTGACAAACCAATCGAATCCAGGCCGGGGCGCGTCGTTCGTTTCACCCATATGCCACTTCCCGAGGTAGGCGGTGGTGTAACCCTGATCCCTCAAGCGAGCCGGCCAATGGGGAAGGGAGGCGGGCAGTTCCGTGAAGTTGTCCCGAACGCCATGACGATGCGCATACACGCCGGTCAGAAGGCTCGCCCGGCTGGGGGAACAGAGCGAGGTCGTGCAAAAAGCGTTGGCGAAACGAACGCCCGCGCGCGCCAAGGCGTCGATGTTCGGAGTGCGCACGTGCTTCGATCCGTAACAACCGAGGGCGTCAGGACGAAGATCGTCGCAAAGGATGAACAAAACGTTCGGACGGGTGGCGGTTGTGGCCCACGGACCGCACTCCATCGCGAGGAAAGAGGCGATCCAAAACAAGCGGATCCATGTAAACGGGCGAATCCATTCGGGGCGCCGACAGGCAAACCCTTGCTGCCTGATCACGCCCAGCACCACGAGCAGGAGCACGATAACGAGGATGGAGTGAGAGTTCATGGGGAGAATCGAGCCGCGAAGGCGCCTCGATTTCAGCCCTCCCGTGCGTCCCTCGCAATCCAAAAGGAAATGTCTCGTTCGAGCTGGGCCAGCAATGCCGTATCCGCCGCCGGGAACGAATAGGAGCTCAATTCCGATTTTCCGGCCCACGCGATTTCATCGCAACCCAGCAAGCGGGGAATTCCGGATCGAATGCGAGCCCGGAAGAACTTGAGATGCACGTGCTTTTCCGGATACCGATGCTCGATCTCCGCGTAAGCCCAAGGTTCCACTTCGATCTCGACTCCAAGCTCTTCCTCAATCTCGCGAACGAGACCCTGCGCGAAGGTTTCGCCCTTCTCGCGTTTTCCCCCGGGGAATTCCCACAAGCCCGCCAGATGGCTCCCTCGCGGACGGCGTGTGATCAGCAGACCTTCCGTCCCTAGGATCAAGGCCGCGGAGACCTCGATGAAGGCTGGGGTCGAGGAGGCCGTCGGATCGCCAATCCCTTCATTCACGCCACGATTCCGGGATGCGGCCAGTCTTCCTTTCCTGGGGCCAACTTTTTAGATCGGTGTTGGGGATTTCACCCGGAGCGGCCAGCCATTCCACTCGGTGCCCTCGCGAGGTCAACCGTGCCGCAAGGAAGGCATGGGGAGTATGATTTCCAATCAGGGAAATGTTCAAGTTTCCCGGCGCTATCGCTATTTCTCGGGACCCGCCTTGATCTCGGTGGGGGCGGCATTCGTCGCGGGTTTCAAAGAAACCAGTTCAGGGTGCTTGGCAAGCAAAGCGTCCTTTTTGGCGGCCGCTTCGCTGGTCCAGCTGGAAAACGACGTGCCCGAGCTCAATTCTTCGTAGAGCTTCAAGGCCTCCTGAGGCTTGTTCGAGGCTTCATGCATGCGGGCCAGGGAGAGCTTGGTTTGCCCGGCCAGACTCGTGCCCGCAAAACGTGTCACCACGTCCTGGTAAACCGCGGTTGCTTCGGCGGTCTTCTTCTGCGCTTCCAAAGAGGCCCCGACGCCGTAGGCCGCCTGGCCGACGAGGGGGCTGGACGGATAGTCTTTCCGGAATTGTTCAAACAAGTTCTGGGCCTCGGCGAATTTCTGTTCGGTAAAAGCCGCGTCCGCCGCCAGCAGCATTGCTCTTTCCGCGGCGCGCGTGCCAGCGTGCTTCTTCATGAATTCGCTGTAGACCGAGGCCGGGGGCGAGGTGGGCTGTTCGGCCATGCTCGAGGCCATCTGAATCTTAAGCAGTTCGGCACTGGCCACGTTCTCCTTTTGGGCCTTCATGGTCAGGAAACTCCAAAGCCCGAAGCCCACCACGATGGCGCCACCCACGCCATAAATCAGGCGCTGCTTGTTGACTTCCAACCAAGCCAAAAAATCAATATCTGCGGTCGATTCTGCCGGAGCCGAGTTCATAGAAAGGGCGGCATCATCAATTCGACCTCCGAAAACGCAAGCGAGAAATCGTTGAGCCTCGGTTCCGGCTCAGGCAGCATGCGCTCCGCAAGATCCCCTCAACCCCCATTATGAACTCCGCTTCCAACCGGCGCTCGTTCCTCGCCGCTTCCACCTTGGCCACCGCCGCCGGTCTCTCTGGCCCGGCATCCGGCGCCCTCCAAGCCGCTGCCACACCGGCTCGCGTTTCCCGAATCCAACTGGCCATCTCCACCTATTCTTACTGGCATTTCAAGACCGCCAAAGTGCCGGTGGAAACCGTCATCGAAAAGGCCGCTGCTCTGGGTGTTCCCGCCGTCGATGTGCTGCACCGGCAAATGGATATACCCGAGAAGGATCCGCTTACCGAAGACCATCGCGCCTACCTGCGCCGCCTGAAACGGCACGCCTTTCGGCATGGCGTGAACCTCGTCTGCCTTTCGATCCACCAGGATTTTGTCGATCCGAGTGCTGACTTTCGTCGGCAGCAGGTTGCCCACACCATCAAATGCATCGAAATCGCTTCCGAACTGGGCGTGCCTTGCATCCGGCTCAATTCCGGACGCTGGAACACCATCGCTTCCTTTGACGACCTGATGAAGGCCCGGGGAGTTGAACCCATCATTCCGGGTTACAGCGAGGACGACGGGTTCAAATGGTGCATGGATTGCATCCAGCAATGCCTTGAGGCCGCGGCGCGTTACGGCGTCATCTTGGCCTTGGAAAATCACTGGGGACTCACGCGCACTCCGGAAGGACTGCTCAAGGCGCTGGGCATGGTTCAGTCTCCGTGGCTCGGGGGTCTGATGGACACCGGTAATTTTCTCGATGACCCTTATGGCAAACTGGAGATGATCGCGCCGAAGACTGTGTTTGTGCAGGCCAAGACCTACTACGGCGGCGGCGAATGGTACACCCTGGACCTCGACTACCGCCGCATCGCCCGCATCCTGGCCGCGGCGAATTACTCCGGCTATGTTTCCTTGGAAATGGAAGGTAAGGAAGATCCGGACCGCGCCGTGCCGAAGAGCATCTCGATGCTTCGCAAAGCGTTTCGATTATAGTTTGCCCGAAATGTGATTTCTCATCGCGTGCCGGTTATCGCGCCACGGCGAGGAACCGGCTGCGGCGATGGACCGACTCCTGGCGCGCTGCTCGCGACCTGCTCGCCCGCGCCAGTTCCATGAACAGCTCGGGATAGAACAGGGCGGGGTAGGGCGTTGTCCAGGCCAGGGCCTCCGCTTCGTTGGCTGCCCGTCGCAGCACGGCGAGCAGGCGTGTGTCGCCGAAAAGCCGGATGGCTTCGCGCAGCAAGGATGCCTTCAATTTCTCGAATTCGGTGGGTTCGATGTCCCGGAAGAGCAGCGGATTCGCCACGCTCGCGGGCAACGTCCTTTCCTCGAGGTCTCGGGATTCGGGATGGGGTTTCATGACAATCAACCAGGGATATTTTTGTCGACTCATAGGGTTCAAACAGGCCCTAAAAACACGAAACCCACGGTTGCTTTGGCAACCGTGGGTTTCGATAGGAACTGTTAAATCAATTTGAGATTAGCAGTGACCTCCCACAGTGCCGTGGCCCGGGGCTACGCGATGCCAGCGGGCCATGACCGCGCACATGCGCTGGACCAGCATCGTTTTCGATTGAGAGGTAATGTAATTCATAACACCGCAACTCAACTGCGGCAGAGCTAATCAATGAATCACCGGGTTGTCAACACCTTCATCAACCCACCCAACCACCGTGTATTCCGATGTTGTTGGTAGGGCGGGCCTGTCCCAGCCCGCCGCCCACGGGATGCAAAACATCACGCTCCGGCGGCGCGCCGGGACGGACGCGCCCTACCTGCATCAGCGGCAACATCGGGATGCACCGACCCAACCAGGGGCACGCAACCAGAGGTTGTCGGTGACCGGGTTGTCGTGGTAACGCAGACAGCCCTGTCTGCTGTTTCGCAGGCTGCCCAGCCTGCGGGGCGACGAAGGGAACCAGGCGCGTGGAGAGCATGGAAGGGCCTCGTTCTTCACCCGCCAGGCCGACTGGCAGTCGGCAATACAGCAGGCTGGGCAGCCAGCGCCACACAACAGACCACTTCGGAATTCACGGTAACCACGGCCGCGCATCACCGGCAATCCGCGGTTGCACGTCGCCTTCTGGACCTGCGATCACGGCGAGCCGGGAATCACCTTGCGCAGCCGATAGAAACGGTTCGATCCCGAAAGTGCGAGTTTCATGAGCCTTCCGTTCTCGCTCGCGATGGAAGGCTGGGAAACTGGAATCCAAGGCGAGCCGGAAAGGCTGTCGGAGTACTCCAGGACGAGTTCGGCTTCCGGGCCCGTCCAGGAAAGGACAATGCTCCGTCCGGAGAGCTCGATGGCCAACGGAGGCCCTGGCGGTTCGGACGAGGAAAGTGAAATCACATAGTTGCCGAGCTCACCCCCGAACGCGTCCACCGCGATGGCAAACGTTTCCCCCGCCCGGGCTTGAAACGTGACGCGGCTGGAAGAGCCAGCGAGGCCAGAGTCATCGTCATCGTTGGCGGCAACGGGTTGAAGTTCGCCAAGGCTTTGTCCCCGGTACACCGCAAGCAGCGTGTCCACATCGCTGCCTTGAGTGTTCAGGGTCACCGGGCCGGTGACACTCGCGGTCCAGGTCCACCAGATCGATTTGCCGCCGGGTCGACCGGCGTGCGAGGGTTCTCCAGCTTGACGGGAGGCGATGCGGTTGGCCGCTCGATCGATCGCGGATGCGCCCGACAACGGTTTGCGAAGTTCGAATGTGTCATGCGGGAGGGCGGAAGGCTTGACCACCACGAGCGGGGCCGGCACGCGGACACTGTTCGTCACCGCGTCGATCGCTCGTGCCGCAAACTCATGCTTGCCTTCGGCCAGCCGCGTCACGGTGGTTTGAAACGGCGGGGCGTCCACGTTCGCCAACAATACCCCGTTGTGAAAGAATTCCACGCTCCGCAGCGGGCCGTTGGGAGTGGTGCTCTCGACTGACAAGACCAAAGAGGATGACTCCGTCAGTGTTTGTTCGGTCGCGGGCTGGATCCAACGAATTTCCGGTTGGACCACCGGCCGGGGACGAACCTCAACGTCGAAAGTGGAGTCGGCGAATCCGCCTCCCTCGTCTTCGACGCGCAGGGTGACTTTGCTCGATCCGACTGCTCTCGCCGCTAAACTGAGGTCGAGTTGGAATTGACCACTGGTTCCTTCGACGCGAACCCGGGCACCGTCGAGAACGAGTGGATTGGATGAGGTGGCCTTGAACGAGAGCCGGCTCGAGTCGGAATCGATATCTCGGACCTCCAGCGGGATCGGTGGATGCGGTTCGCCGGCCATGAGGGACTGAGCTGCAACAGGCCCCAGATTCGGCGGGTCGTTGACCGGGGTGATGGTCAGGAGGAAAGTGGCGGAAGCTGATTTGCTGCGGTCCCGAACCGTGATCGTGACCGGTGTCGTTCCGTGGGCATCGGGCAGGGGTTCGATCTTGAGGCTGCGAAAGAATCCGGTCCCCCCGAATTTGAATCCATGGGGCGCGACGAGAGAGGCGTCGGCGGCGGCAGCCGAAAGAGTCAACGATTCGAAAGGTCCATCCACATCGGCCACATTGAACTCTGGAATGACCAGGGTTTCATCCTCGCGCATCACCACGTCTTTGAAACCGGAGATTTCGGGCGGCGCATTGGCCGGAAGGATTTGAACCACGAAGGAAGTTCGAACACTTGCCCCGTGCGCATCTGTGACCTCGACGCTGACGCGAGCCTCCCCCAGTTGGCCGCGAAGCGCGGTGAGGACGAGTTCCCGTCCGCGCTCGGCCGTCTCGACGATGGGTTTATCCGAAGGCGCGAAACGAGGTTGCGACGCGGACCACGTCACCCGAAGAAGTTGTGGAAACTCCGAGTCTTTCACCAGAAGGGGCACGATGAGGATATCTCCTTCCGAGACGTCCTGGTTGGGAATCGGAGCGATGGAAGGCATGGTGTTGGAGAGTGAAACCACGACCAGCTCCGCGCGACGGACCAGTCCCTCCGGATCTTGGGCTTGGATCCAGACGCGGTTGGTTCCGATCAAGCCCGCAGGAGTCAAGACTTGAACCCAGCGCCCATCAATCGAGGTTCCCAATTCAACTCGAGTGTTGGGCAGGAGGCTCGACTGGACCGGATCCCAGGCCAGCCGGAGCTGGGCCTCAGGCGTTTCGGCATCATCCAAGCGAACAAGGGTCCGGGCGGTGCCTCCGGGGTTTACCACGAGCAAGGGGGCTTCGAACGAAATCGAGGGAGGCTCGTTGGGTCCTGTCACCGTCAGATCGAACGCCGACAGTCCTATCCGGTTCTGGGGGTCGGCGACGGTGATGGTGATTCGGGTTTTCCCTTTCTTTCCCACACTGGGCGTTAGCCGCAGGCTCAGACATCCTGACCTGGGGTGGAATCAGGATGAGCCGACCTGGCGGTAGATGAGACGGAGTTGGGTGGTCGGAAAGACGGTTTCTGTTTCAGTGAGGAGGATGCACATCTGGTGGATGGCGGCGTCCTGCAGCG
>VHDF01000086.1 GCA_016871495.1 Verrucomicrobiota bacterium
GACCTGAAGTGGGCGGGCGTGACCGGTTGCGAATCCTGCCATGGCGCGGGCAGCAAGCACGTGGCTGCGGGAGGCGGTCGGGGGAAGTTCATCCACAATCCGGGCAAGGATCCCGCGACGTGCTTCGAATGCCACCAGGATGTTCACGCGGCCTTCAAACTTCCGCAGCGGCATCCGGTGCTCGAAAAGCAGATGAATTGTGTGCAGTGCCACGATCCCCATGGTCCGGACATTCACCAGCCGAAGTTCGGGCTGGCCATGGCCCGTTTGAACCAACGGTGCGCGGATTGCCATCAAGATCAGGGCCGGCCTTTTGTGTATGAACATGAGGCGATGCGCGAAGGCTGCACCGTCTGCCATACTCCGCACGGTTCGATCAATGACAAGATGCTGACCGAGCGTGACATGAGCTTGTGCCTGAAATGCCACGCCCAGTTGCAGGACGGGGCCGGGGCCGTCCTGATCGGGAAGCTTGATCATTCGGCGTTCATCAAGAGGGGAACGTGCTGGAGCGCGGGGTGTCACACCGCGGTGCATGGATCGAATGTGAATCCCAAAATGCTTTATTGACCCATGAAATCCTACCTTCGCGGAGCGGTGGGTGCCGGACCTGGCATCGCGCTGGGATTGGTTTTGGCGATGGGGCTGCCCTTGGTAGCGTGGGGTGCGGATGCTTCCCCATTGCCGTCACCCGCTTCGGTGAAGATCGATTACGATCGCGACATTCGTCCATTGTTCGAGGCGAGTTGCTTCCGCTGCCATGGGCCGGAGAAACCCAAGAGCAAGTTCAGACTGGACGATCGCGCGGCCGCATTGAAGGGAGGCTCGTACGGCGTCGCGATCATCCCCGGGAACAGCGCGGAGAGCCCGCTCGTGCATGTGATCGCGAGACTGGATGAGGACAAGTCCATGCCTCCGGAAGGCAAGGGCGAGAAGTTGACGGCGGAACAAGTGGCGCTGGTGCGCGCTTGGATTGATCAGGGCGCCGTCTATTCCGGGAATGCTTCCGCTCAACCCGCGTTTCAGTATTCCATCGAGCCCGCATTGCAATGGGTGCATGTCGAAGGGAATGAAGGCAAGTTTCGCGAGCATGCCTGGATGGAAGAAGGCTGGGATGGCGGGATGCAGTCCCTGCGGCTGCGGGAGACGTATCAAAACGGGGTGAAGCTGGACGTGGAGGCGGAGTCCCGGTTTGCCTCGCCCCGGCACCGGGTTCAATTCAGCTTGGAAAAGGAGGATGTGGGTTTTCTGCGCGGCGGGATTCAGCAACTTCGAAAGTACTACAGCGATGCCGGGGGTTTTTCCGAGACCGGGGGCATTGCTCCGATGGCGCTTGGAGAAGATTGGCATCTCGATTCCGGGCGGGCATGGATCGAGTTGGGGTTAACCCTGCCGGACCTGCCGAGATTCGTGTTTGGATACGAGTACCGGTTTCGCGACGGGCGCAAGTCATCCCTTGCCTGGGGGCCGGTTTCAGCGGCCGGTGGCGACGCTTATTCCGTGTATCCCGCATCGCGGAAAATCGACGAGCAGACCCACATCGTCAGGTTCGAGATGAGTTACGACTGGGACGGTCTTCAGATCGACAATCGATTTCGCGCGGAATTCCTTGACTTGAACAACGAGAAAGTTTGGTCGGATTTCTTTCAAGTGGGGGACCCCGCGCCGCTGGGCATGACCCGAATCCGGGATCCGTATGAGCACACGCAGGCCGTGAATGCCTTCCGGCTCGAGAAGTGGATTCGAGAAGAGTGGATGGTATCCGGAGGTTACTACTTCAGCCGGCTTGACGGGGAGGCAGGCTTTTCCCAGGAAACCTTTCTTCCGAATGATCCCACCCAGCCGCCCTTTTTGGGATTGTCGAGCCGACAAATTGTCCTGGATCAAACCGCCCATGTCTTGAACGCCAATACCCAGCTGGGATCGTGGCAGGATTTGACCTTCACGGCCGGACTGCAGAGCGAATGGATGCGTCAGCATGGGATTGGCTCGGGATTGGACGGAGGAGGATTTCCGGTCACGATCGGCGGCAATATTGACCGGCAAGTGACGGAGGAAAGGTTGGGGCTGCGCTACACGGCGCTGCCGGCCACGGTGGTCTTCGCGGACAGCCGATTCCAGCAGGAACGGATTGGATCATTCGAGAGCGAGTTTTTTGACGATGGGGTGGACCTTGAAAGCGATTTCATGCGCGATACCGATGCACGCGATGACTTGAAGGAGTACCGGGCGGGCTTCGTGGTATCGCCTTGGACCCGGCTTTCCTGGCACAACAGCGTGCGCCATCGGCTCAAGCAGAACGATTACGACTTCCACACGGATGCGGATCGAGGGGTGTTGCCCGGGAACGGTTATCCTTCCGCGATCACCTCGCGGGACATTGCCACGGACGAGATCGAGTCCAAGCTCGTGGTGCATTGGGCGTCGCGGTTCAAGACCACGTTCAAGTATCAACTCGTGGCCACGGATTATCGCACCGTGCTGGCGCCCGTCACGGATCCGGCGACGGGGGTGGCAGGAGGAGGCGGGGGGTTGGCGGCGGGGAATTACGATGCCCACATTTACAGTGTGATGGCGAGCGCGACCCCGTGGAGGAGATTGCATTTGAGCTCGACGCTGGTTTTTTCCGAGTCCCGGCTCCGTCACGGTTTGGCCGGTCAGGCGGGACTTCCGGACTACCGCGGTGAAGCCTGGTCCGCGCTCGGAAGCGCGACCTTCGTCGTTTCGGAGAAGATGGATTGGACGGCGTCGTATTCATTTTCGAAGGCGGACTACGGCGAGGACAATTACGCCGATGGCTTTCCGCTGGGCATGGTGTATGACCGGCATGGGTTGCTCGTGGGTTTGAGTCAGAAGCTGGGCAAGCAGTGGACGGCCCGGCTGCAATATGGCTATTTCGAGTATCGCGAACCCCGCGCGGCCGGGCGTTACGACTACACTGCGCATGCCGTATTCGCTTCTCTGGCGTGGAATCTTCCGTAAAACGGGTTTGTTTTCTCGCCACCCGCAACGCGCACAAACTGCAGGAACTCGCTGCCTTGGTGGCGGGATCGGTGGTGTGGCGAGGGGTGGATGGCTTCGTGGGATTGCCTGAGGCGGAAGAGGCGGCGCCGACGTTTCAAGGCAACGCTGAAATCAAGGCTCGAAATGTGGCGCGCTGGCTCGCGCATCACCCGGAAGCATGGGCATCGGCCTTCACTCCCGGGGTCGATGCCACCAGGGTTTGGGTCATCGCCGACGACTCAGGTTTGGAGGTGGACGTGCTGGGCGGGGCGCCGGGCGTTCATTCGGCCCGATTCGCCTCGTTGGAGGAGGGAGGCAAGGGCAACTCGCGCGACAGCGACAACAACGCCAAGCTCCTCAGATTGCTGCGCGACGTGGACCCTCGCGATCGCGCGGCGAGATTTCGGTGCGTGCTCGTGGTCTTGCCCGTAGTGAAGACGCCCGCGGGCGGGTGGAAGATCCCGGAGCCACCCCGGACCTTTCATGGAGCATGCGAAGGGTTCATTCTTGATCAAGCTGCGGGTGCGGGTGGATTTGGCTACGATCCGCTGTTCCGTCCGGCCGGATACCATTTGACCTTCGCCGAGCTCGGGGAGAGCACGAAGAACCAGATCAGCCACCGCGCGCAAGCGGCGGCGCAGTTTCGAGCGTGGCTGGACCGCGGTGGAACTTGAGGATGGTTCGAAAACCAACCTTCGGGCGGTTCAAATTTTGGCGGGGTCGATGCCGTTGACGACATTGTCGAGCCGTTCGCCCACCACTGCTTGTCGGGCGATGCGGGCGGCGGTTTCCCGCATTTCGCGCTTGGCTTCGACACTGTAAAACGCGGCGTGACAGGTTGAAATCAAGTTTGGCGTGGAGGTCTCTTCCTTCGTTTTGAAGGGTTCGTCCTCCACCACGTCGAGTCCGGCCCCGGCGATGCGTCCCTGGCGCAAGGACTCCAGGATGGCGGTTTTCTTGATGATGCCTCCGCGAGCCGTGTTCACCACGTAGGCCGTCGGTTTGAGGAGCGCCAACTCCCGTTCTGCGATCAGGTGACGCGTTTCCTTGTTGAGGGGACAATGCAAAGAGAGCACGTCCGCCGCGGAGAGCAACGCGTCCAAGGTCCGGTGTCGCGCGATGCCCACCGCTTTGTGGACGCCATTCGGCAGGTAGGGATCATAAAAACAGGTCTTGAAGCCGAGCGCCTTGGCACGCAGGGCGACCGCCGTGCCGATGCGCCCCAAGCCCACGATGCCAAAGGTCAATTCGCGCAAGCGCCGTATTTTGGGCTCGACCTTGATGGCCCAGCCGAGTGCTTTGGCCTCGGCGTCCAGGGGGAACAACTGCCGGCAGAGCGCCAGGGCCAAGGCCATGGCGTGATCGGCGACTTCCTCCGTTCCATAGTCGGGGACATTGCACACCGCGATTCCGTATTTGGAGGCAGCCTCGACGTCCACACTGTCGTACCCCACTCCGATTCGGATGATGGCGCGGCAGCGGCGCAGCCTGGAAATGGAAGCTTCCGTGATCGGGATGTTGTGCCAGAGGAGGATGGCGCGCGCGTCGAGAATCTCCCCTTGGAAATCTTGATCTCCGTTGCAGAGGTAGGTCTTGACGTGGGCGGCACCGGCGATGATCGAGTTCTCGATCGACGCGGCGGGCTCGCTTACGGGTTGTAAGGTCCAATCAATGATGGCGACAAGGGGGAGCATAAGTCGGTTGAGTTCCTTATTGAAAAGCCTGATTCCGGCCTCGATGCAAGCGCGAACCACTCCCCCCGACTCCAATCGGTGCATCCCGATGTTGCCGGTGATGCAGGTAGGGCGCGTCCGTCCCGGCGCGCCGCCGGAGCATGATGTTTTGCATCCAGTGGGCGGCGGGCTGGGACAGGCCCGCCCTACCAACAACATCGGGATGCACGGGACTCCAATCGCATGCGGACCGGGAATGATCCACGGCCAAGGCTTGATCAGATCGCCAAATTCGGGATTGCTGGCGCCCGTGATGAACCCTGATGCACCGCGTCCATTCTGGGCCGCTCCCGAACTCATCCGCCATGTGCAGTTGATGGATGGGAGTCTGCTCCGGTGGACCGGGAGAAGGCTCGTGGCTGACGGCGGTGACGCGGAGGAACGGGCACGAAGGGTGTTCGAGGCCCCTTACGTGCTTGTGAGCCACGGTAATGAGACTGATCCCATTTTGAGTTACGCCAATGACCAGGCCCTCCGCCTTTGGGAGTTGAGTTGGGAAGAGATGAGAAGCATGCCTTCCCGCCTGACGGCGGAAGCTCCGAATCGGGCCGAACGCGCAAGGTTGCTGGAAAGGGTGACCCGCGACGGTTACATCGCCGATTACTCCGGGGTTCGGATCTCCAAATCCGGACGTCGTTTTCGAATTGAGCGGGCCACGGTCTGGAATCTGGTTGATGAAAAAGGATGTCCTGCGGGGCAAGCAGCAATGTTCGATCTCTGGACTCCTCTGGATTGACCCGAATCCGGAGCCGGGTCAGCCCGTGTTCGACAACGCCAGGTGGTGATTGGGACCGGAACGAGGGAGGAGGAGCAACCATTCTTGAGGCGGACGCGCCTCTTGCACCGCCAGCGGCCACTCCGCTTCCGTAAGAAAGTCGAGCGGAACAGGCGTGGGTTGCCGAGCCCCGGGGTTTCCCCAGCGGAGGCAATGGTGGGATGCAGCGAAGGTCGATTCCAACTTGGCGCGCGTGCCCGGAACGAAAACGTCGTGTGTCTCGATCAACAGCGTGGCATGCATCAGAGTTGCCTGATTCGCATGGGTGAAGAGCTCCGCTTCGAATCCCTCGCTATCGCTCAAGAAGAACGCGGGAGGAGCCCCGGCCAGACATTCGTTCAACCTGCGGGCGTCACAATAACTTTCGATCCTCAGGTTCGAGACGCCGTTGGCCGAGGCCATCTCATGGAGAGCGCGCCGAGCCCAGGGGTCCGTGTCAAAAGCCAGGACCTTGGATTCAGGATGCAGCCGCGCCAAGCCCACCGCATAGTAACCGAATTTGGCGCCGATATCGATCAAAAGCGGATATCGTCCGCGCTGCGCGAGGCTTCAGGCCTCGCTCAGTTCGCCTTCATAGACCCCCCGCAGGCAAGGGCCAATCTGTTCGGCGTGTGTCATCGGAGTGAGCCGCATTCCTGCGAACGGGCCGGACAGAACCCGGTCACCCAGATGCTCAATCAACTTGCGATTGACGTTCGGGCAGCCCCAAGACTCGAGCACGCGGTGCGAGTGAGCACGGGCGCGGGCCGAAAGCAAAGCCGTGGTCCAGCGGGGAGCCAGCCAGTTAAGCCACCGCTTGGCCATTGATTTCATGCGATCCCGAAGCCTTGCCGCGCGTCCATCGCGGGTCAAGAGACCTGATGATTCTCCGATGCCCGGCTGGGTCAGTTCCTGGCGGGCAAAATGCGAGATGGGGCCAATCGCTTTGAGTTGTCTTTTCCTTGAGGAAGCGGAGAGACTTCCGGCATGAACGCACTGTTGGCGCAGATGGATATCGTGTGGGAGGATCCTTCGGCCAATTTGGCCAAATTGGACCGCATGCTCGCGGAAGCCTCGCCCGGTCCGGACACGCTGGTGGTGATTCCTGAGATGGCGACCACCGGCTTTACGATGAATTTGGAGCCGTGCCGGAGAGGTTTCGAGCAAACCGTGACCGGGCTGAAGGAGCTTGCGGCCCGATATCGTTCCGGAATCCTGGCTGGAGTTGCGCGAGTGGACGAGGCGGGACAGGGGCGAAATCAGGCGTGGCTCGTCCGTCCCGACGGTATGATCGGGCCGATTTACAATAAATTGCACCCGTTCAGTTTGGGGGGAGAACCGGGGCCTTATCCCGCCGGGGATCAACTCGTCGGTTTCGAATGGGGCGGTTTCAAGGTGTCCCCGTTCATCTGCTACGACTTGCGATTTCCGGAAATCTTTCGTGCTGCGGCGCTGGGTTTGGGATCGGAACTCCTGGTGGTCATCGCCAGTTGGCCCATCAAGCGCGCCCAGCACTGGGTGACGCTATTGCAAGCCAGAGCGATCGAAAATCAAGCCTACGTCATTGGTGTGAACCGGTGCGGCACCGACCCCAATTTCACTTATCCGGGGCGTTCCATGGTCGTGGATCCCCATGGCGTGATTCTCGTCGATGCCTCGGATGTGGAAGGGACGGTCTCCGCGCGATTGGATCGCGCCCGGGTTGCTTCGTGGCGGGAACAGTTTCCGGCGCTGCGTGACGCGCGTCCCACATCCTCGATCCAAATCGCCAGGTAAACGTGAGCGTGCTTCGTGAGCCGAAGCGAGTTGAATCCAGGGTCCGTTCAGCAAGTGCTCGAAGTGGGGCGGACTTGGGGGACCGGCCATCCGGCGGCCACTCGCGCGTCGAGCAAGGCTTGCACGTGGGACCAGATCTGTCCGCGGACGAGCTTGGGATCGGCGGTGGAGGAAACCACACGAATCCGCTCAGGATGCTCCCGAGCCACCGCTTGAAATCCCTCCTCGACTCGAAGGAAGAATTGGCGGTCCTCTTCCTCAAGGCGGTCGCGAGGGGCATTTTCCCTGGAACGGCGAGCGAGCCGCCGCGATTCGCTCACTGCGATGGGGACGGTGAGCAGCAGGGTGAGTTCGGGCGTGAGCGTGCCGGTGGCCAATTCCACCACTTGTTGCACTCGATGAAGATCGAGCCCGCGACCGTAGCCTTGGTAAGCGACGGTTGAATCGACGAACCGGTCGCAGAGCACCACTTTACCTTCCTGCAACGCGGGGCGGATCACTTCGCGCACGAGTTGGGCGCGGCTGGCATTCATCAGGAGAAGCTCGGTTTCCGCCGTCATCGCGTGGTTGCGATGGCTGTGTTTGAGGGTGTGTCGAATCTCCTCGCCGATGGAAGTTCCCCCCGGCTCCCTCAGCGTCACCGGCGAATAGCCAAGCTCCCGCAGACGGTTGGCCAGCAATCGAATATGAGTCGACTTGCCGCAGCCTTCGGTTCCCTCGAGGGTGATGAAGAGCCCCGGATGCGCCAGATGGGCGGCCATTAAGGTGCGGTTCCCGCTGAAGTGGCCGCGGCCGTGGCCGGGAACTTTTTCAACAAGAAGTCCACGAGCGACTGAATTTGCTCGTCGGAGAGCGGACCCCCGTCTTTATGGGCGAACTGAGGCATTAAGCTGCCTTCCTTGCCCACCGTGATCCAATGATGCCAATAGGTCTTGTCGCGGGGAAACTTGATGGACGCGAGGTCGGGAACCATCGTCGCGCGATTGGGTCCTTCATGGCAGATAGAGCAGGCGGCGGTGAAAAGGGTTTCTCCCATCTGGCCTTTGGTGGGTTCGACGTGGCAAACAGCGCACTCCCCCTTGAAGACTTTTTGACGATCTTGGGCCGCCAGGGCGACATTGCGGGCGCGTTCGGCCGAGCGTTCCGAGTTGCTGCCAGGGAATTGAGACGCATCGCCATTGACGAGATGAGGAATATGAACCCGGGTGGTCAGCGTCTTGTAGCCTGCGGTGGTTTCGACCGTCACCGGTTTGCTCAACACACCCACTTTGCGACGCACGTCGACGTCGATGCCGAATTCCGAGTGTTGTCCGGGTTTGATCGTCCACGGCAGAGTCGGCATGTTCACGGTGGTGCATCCGCATGTGGTCCGGACCGCGGTGATCACGACGTTCGAGGAAGCGACGTTGGTGAAAGCGAAAACGAAATGGGCGTTGGTTTCGCCGGTCTTAATATGATGCTCCTGGGCGTCGGTCTTCCAAGCGAGAATCCCCTCGGGCATGGGAACGGTGACGGCGGGATTTGTCCCTGGCAAACCGGCAGGTTGGGCAACGGGCGTGGAAACTCCGGTGAACTGAGCGCTGGGATTGGCCAGCGGAGCCGGCGGGAAATCGAGCCCCGGCGCTCTTGGACCTGTAGGAACGGAAAGAGCATTGGGGATGTTGATGGGGCGGCCCAGCGGACGGACCGGACGTTCTCCCGCAAGCCGGGCCTTGGGAATCGGCGGCAGAGGGGGAAGGCTTTTTGTCGCGGTGGGGGATGACCCGCCCGACTCCTGGGCAACAAGGCCGGCGGGGGCCGGCGCTAACTGCCACAGAACAAGTCCGATGGCGATTTGCTGGACGAGCGAAAAACGAAACGTGACCGACATAGACCTAACTATACTGGGATTCGGTCCACTGACGAGCTCTTTTCGCTCGAGGAGGTTTAATCCTGAAAACGGCCATTCATCAGCATCTCGACGCTGCTGAATGGCCGTTTCCAGGTTCATGGTCGAATCGGAGGTGCTGATAATGTTTATGCGAAGTGCTGTCCAGAAAGTGCTGTACCGCCTCGAGGTGGGTGGTCACGCCCAGTTTTCGGTAAGTCTGGTGGATATGGGTGTTGACGGTGGCGGGAGTGATGCCGAGTTCGCTCGCGATTTCCTTGGCGGTCTGTTGTCGGATCAACCCGCATAAGACCTGATGTTCGCGGCTTGTGAGCGTTTCCAGGCCTGCCGCCTTCTCGGTGCCGGTGCGCAGGCAGTGAATCAACTGCTCGGTGGCCTCCGGGGATGCGCATTCGCTGCCGGCAAGAACTTTCTGAATCGCCGCGGCGCAATCCGACGTCTGCACCGGTTTCAGCAAATATCCGCTGGCTCCGTTGAGGAAGGCTTCGAGGATGGTTGAACCTTCGCTGCTGCCGGTCAACATGATGATCGGCAGGGTCGGATGCATTCCTCGAATGATCCGGGTGCATTCAATCCCGTTCATGCCCGGCATGCGGATGTCCATCAGAACCACGTCGGGCAATTCCGCTGGATCTCGAAGGCCCGCCAAGGCTTCAGGACCCGAACTGAAATGGACCGCCAAATGGAATCCACTCAAGCTGGAGAACCCCAACGCCAAAGCCTCCGCCACTGAAGCATCATCATCAACAAGGGCTATTTGGATTGGATCTAGGGCTGTACGGCTCTTCATAAGATGGAGAGATGTGAGTGTTAAGTCCTCCGTGCAGTCAGCGATGATAGTCAGATCTTCACAGATCTGTTTATGTTTCGCAAGTCTATCCTTTTGGCTTCATTCCATCCATTGCATATGCAGGTTGTCGGTGATGCGCGCGGCGCCGCCGGGGCGCGGCATTCACGCCGCATCAGGGCTTGTCTTCGAAGGGGCATGGCAATTTTAACGGGCATGGGTGCTGCCAGGGCTAAGGCATCCACCCATGGTGGGCCATGGGGCGGGAGGAGATCGCCGCGGCAGGTTGGCGCGAGCGGAAGCGCCGTGGACGGCGCACAGCGACAACTTGAGGATACACCGTGTCTATCCCTGCCCTCGCTGAATTCACGCGGTTTCCGCCGACGAGGTTCTCTGGCTAGAATGGGAACTCGAGTTCGTCAGAGCTGGCCCGGCGGCGCTTCTTGGGCGCCGAGCGACGAGGGGTCGTCCATCCGTTGAACCTCCGTTTGAAGTCTTCCAGATTCGTGCGACACTGGGCAAGTTCCCAGTCGATATCAGACTCGAAACGCCGATGGATGGCAGCTGACGGAAGGGTCACGGAGCATCCCCACGCAGGGTCTTGCCTGCACGACGCGAGTTCGCGTTTGAATTGGCGCAACTTGAACTTCAACTCCGCGGTGCGGCGAAGGAATTCCGAGATTGGAGTTTCGAGCAAAGGCTCGCCCGCGCTCTCCTTCACTTGTTCGAGAATCAACTCGAGCCGGGCCAGGTCCTCGTCTTGGTAAGCGGACTGGCATTGATGCCAGAGCCGCCGGTTGGCTTCGGAATCCTCGGCTCCGGAATCCGGATGCAGATGGCGAACGAGGGCGCGATAGATTTCCTTGATTCGGGTTCGATCCTTGGCGGACGGTGGTCGGAGCATCTCCACAAATTCGTTCAACATCTCCTCTAATGAAGGGGGTGCCCCCGGGTCCGCTCCCTCCGAGTCCTCATCCCAAGTCTCGTCACGCGGCGGTCCGTGGACCTTGGCATCCTTGTGCGGTGCTTCCTCAAACGGATCTGCGCCCTGGGGATTGTTCTGCCAATCCAGATGGATTTGATAGGCCTGGGCCATCGAGATGCGGCGATTTTGGGCGAGCGTTGAGACCTTGGTGAGGATGTGCTGAAGGGCGGTGAGCTCGCTTTGAATCTTGCGGAGTTCCTCCAGCTTCGGGCCGAACGTCAAACGGATCCATCGTTCGAACGCGGGGCGGTCCTCGTTTTCGAACTTCGCGAGAGCGATGGTGACCTTTTCGACCTCGGTCATGGCCTTGTCGTAGGCCTTGCGAACCTTGCGGCGAAGTTTTGAGGAATCCGTCAGGACCATCGGACCGACGGGATGCGAACCGCGACAGGTCTGCTGAGTTCGGGAGGGGCGTCCGCGTCGTTTCATGAATATCGCGAGCACCATCCCGAAATCGTCCCACGCACTCAAGATCAACGCGGTGTGGGCTGTCCTTGAATCACCGCCCTCCCATGGAGGCTAGCCTGGAAATTTCATGCTTGTTTCGCGACGGCGAGGCGGATGTAGGTTCCGCCAGGTCTTGGAGTGCGCCAGTCGTCTGGCGCTTTCCCAGCGTGGGAGAGCGAGGCGAAGGCTGCAAAACCAATCCTCAACCAGGCCCAGTTCGTGCAAAGTCCGCAGCGTTGCCCCGGCCAACGATGGCGGATTCTTAATCTTTGTTCATTCCCGTGTCATGGATGGGACTCAAGGGCAGCCCGGGACATCAGAGTGAATGGGGATGCGAAGCCCCGCGCAAACGAGCGATGGTTAATGACAAACGATCGCAAGCGTGATCGGACCTGGAGAGATCAGCATGAGCGCGTTCGTTGGCCCTGGTTTGGCGAATGACGTCGACCGCAAACTCCAGCGTCATGTTGAAGATGAAGCACAGAATCATGAAGATGAAGCAGAAGATCAAGCGGAGCGGATGCCTTTCCCTTGCTCTGGGTTTGGGATTGGGAAGTTCTGTTTGCGCGGCGGACGAGTCGGCGGCCATCGCCGAATTGCAACGGCAAATTCAGTCCCTGCAAAAGGAAGTGGAACGGCTGAAAGCTTCCGCTGCTGAATCCACACCGTCTGGCCGCGACGGAGGGGAGGGCGGGTCGGGTCAGGAGAATCTGCTCAGCAAGGGGTGGTTGAAATCGAAGGGCTTGACCTTCAGCTTTTATGGGGAATCGAAGTATCGCTTTCCTGAGTCAGGCGCGAACTCCTTCGATGCTCATCGGTACGTGCTTTCTCCCAGCTACGCGATCAACGACTGGCTCGTGTTCAATTCCGAGGTCGAAATCGAGCACGGCGGCGTGGATGAAAGCACCGGGCGCGGAAGCCGTTTCAACGGCGAGTTGGAGTTGGAACAGTTCTACGTCGATATCCTGATCCACGAGCGGTTCAACCTTCGCTCGTTGGGCATCGATCTTGTGCCGGTGGGCCGGTTCAACAAATACCACGAACCGACGCTCTTTTATTCCACCGAGCGTCCCGAACTCTATCGCGAGATCATTCCCACCACCTGGATGGAGCCCAGCCTGGGTGCGTTCGGGAAGATCACCGAGGGATTGAGCTATCAGGTTCAAGTCTCCACCGGACTGGAGGACAGCAGCAGTTCGGCGGCGGGAGCGGGGATTACTTCGGCGGGCGGTTTTCGCAGCGCGCGTCCCCGGCTGAGATTGGCGGATGAAAACCAACTGGCGTATTCCGGGCGGCTGCACTATCGCGGTGTTCCGGGACTCGACACCAGCGCGTCGATGTACTTCGCCCAGCCGCAAGCGGCGGGCGGCCAGCATGTCAACGTGGCATTATGGGACATCGAGGGGCTCTATCGTGTCCCGCGCACGGGGTTGGAACTGCGCGCGGATTTCGCTTACTGGCATATCGATGATCCGGAGAAGTTGCTGGCGAATCAGAACGCTTCGGGGATGGATGACGTGGGGACAAGGATGTATGGCTGGTATGTCGAGGCGGCTTATCATCTTTGGCCCGAAGCTTGGCGGCAAGGACGGGGGGAGCACATGGACCTGGTGCCTTTCATTCGCTATAGCCAGGTCGTGACTCAGTCCGGCCTCGTGGGGGCGGGACGGGAATCGGACGACGGCACGGCCAACAAAGATTTTCTCACCGCCGGAGTGTCTTACTTCCTCAACGAGCATTTCGTGGTCAAGGCGGACTGGCGGCGGAATTTCAATGGCTCGACGGTTTCCGCGGGATCCGCCGCGAGCCAGGATTACTTTCAGATCGGTGTCGGGATGTTTTTCTAATGCGAGCATTGAAGTCAAAGACGGAGTCCGTGCGGGTGCTGGCGACCGGCGCCAGTTGCATGCGAACCGCGCGAAGTGGCGTGACCCGACGCTGGGCCGGGCGGGCGATCTTGGCCGCGAGGGGATTATTCGGGTTGTGGTTGGGTTTGGCGGGCCTGACCTCGGCCTGGGGGGAGCGCTATCTATCGTTCTCCGAGGCGCAGCGGTTGTGTTTTCCCGAAGCGGATCGATTCGTCGAGAGTGTGGAACCCTATTCGCCCGGAGAGCGCTCGATGGTCGGCCAGAAGGCGGGTGTTCGTGTGGTGAACATGGGCAACCGCGTGGCCCGCGCTTTTCGCGGCACCAACGTGCTGGGGGTGGTGGTGCTCGATCAGGTTCTGGGCAAGCACGAATTGATCGACTACGCGGTGGCGCTGACCCCGTCGGGCGAGGTGCGTCAAATCGAAGTGCTCGAGTACCGGGAAAGCCACGGCAGCGAAATTCGCGGGGCCAAGTGGCGTGGCCAGTTTCAGGGCAAGAACGCGGAAGCCAAATTGAAGCTTCATGAAGACATTTACAATCTCAGCGGAGCGACCATCTCGTGCCGACAAGTCACGGCGGGGGTTCGGCGGGTTTTGGCTTCTTACGAGCTCGTGCTTCGTTCTCGCTTTGGCTGGATGGGCGGCGGGCTGCCGGATTCCCCCCGAGCCTCGATCCCCTGAAGTTGTTCGAAGAAGCCGTCCGCTGCTCGGTACTTTTGTCACGATGACCGCGTGGGGACTCCCCTCGCAACAGCTTCAGGAGGCCATGACGGAGGCCTTCGCCGAGTTCGAGAAGACCGACTGGCTCATGAGCAATCATCGACCGGAGAGCGAACTCAATCGATTCAATCGAGCGAGCGCCGATGAGGATTTCCCATTGTCCCCGGACCTCTTCGAGGTGCTGCGAACGGCGTCAAGCATTTCCAGGCAAACCAAGGGCGCATTCGATGTGACCGTCCAGCCCTTGACGCAGTTGTGGGGGTTCATTTGGAAGGAGCACCGTTTTCCCCGGACGGATGAACTCGCGTCTGTCCTGCCGAGAGTGGGGTACACCCACTTGGTTTTGGATGAAGAGAGGCGCGTGGCGCGAAAGCGTCGTCCGGATCTGGCCTTCGACTTGGGAGGCATTGCCAAGGGATGGGCTGTGGACCGGGCACTCGACCGGCTTCGCGCGAAGGGTGTTCGGCATGCCATGGTCAAGGCTGGGGGAGATTTGCGGGTGATGGGCGAGGCGCCTGGGGGAGGGCATTGGATCGTGCAACTCGAGGACCCGGAGAAGGGCGGGCGACGGGTCGAGGTGCGTTTGCGGGATGCGGCGCTTTCGACCTCGGGCGATTACGAGAACTTCTTCGTGCATGAGGGGCGCCGTTACAGCCACATCCTGGATCCGCGCACGGGAATTCCTGTGCGCGGCGTGGCTTCCTGCACGGTCGTCGCGCCGACCTGCGTTGAAAGTGACGCGTGGGCGACGGCCTGCTTTGTTTATGGTGTTCGGGAGAGCTTGAAGGATTTTGGCGGTCGATTTTCCATCCGCTTCATGCTAGCGTCCGAGAAAGTCGAGCCGGGCTCCGGGCCGGGACGTGTCATGGAGACGCCTGGGTTTCCCTACCGTTAGTTCATCGGCTCATGCGCATCCCCAAAGCGGCAGAGGGCTACCGCAGTCCAAGACGCTTCGCGACGGCGAGGCGGTTGGCTTGAACCTTTGAACGCGGTCGAATCCCGGTCGGCGGAGTTGGATCGGTTGGCTCTAGATGTTTTCGCCCAGGGAGATGGGGGCTTCATGCACGGCGGAGACTTCGGGGGAAAGATGACCGCCGTCGGAGGCCAGGACGCGGTATTGTTTGATCTGGAACGAGACCTCCATGCCGTCGGACAAACCGAGGATGGAGTATTCTTCCTTGGTCAAGCGGGCTCTCACGATGAGGCCCGAGGGCAGTTCGAGTTCCACCCGCAAGAGGATGCCGAGGAAAAAAGTCCGCCGCAAGGTGGCTGGGTACCGATAGTGAGCGAGGTCGCGCGAGATTTGCACCGCGTAGGGCCGGAAACCGACGCGCATTTTTTGTCCCTCACCGAGTCCGTGCGGCGGAAATTCCAGTTCATTCAGGCGGGCACGTCCTTGTTGGACTTCGAGTTCGAGGATGTTCATGACCCCGATGAATCGCGCCACAAACTCATTGGCGGGTTGTTCGTAAACCTCGCGAGGGGTGCCCACTTGCTCGAGACGTCCCCGGGAGAAAATCACGATCCGATTCGACACTTCGAGCGCCTCTTCCTGGTCATGCGTGACAAAGAGGGTGGTCACATTGAACTCGTGATGCAGCGTAACCAGCCATTCGCGGAGTTCCTGGCGAATCTTCGCGTCCACGGCTCCAAAAGGCTCATCAAGGAGAAGGACGGAGGGTTTAGGCGCGAGAGCGCGAGCGATGGCGACGCGCTGGCGCTGACCGCCGGAGAGTTGGTGGGGCAGACGACGTTCGAGCCCTTTGAGGCTGAATTGACCGATCAGTTCCTCCACCCGCGCCTCGATTTGCGGCCGTTTCCACCGTTTGACTTTGAGGCCGAAGGCAATGTTGTCGGCCACGGTCATGCTTTTGAACAACGCGTAGCTTTGGAAGACGAAGCCGATGTTGCGTTGTTGCACGGGAACATCGTTCATCCGCTGACCCTTGACGAGGATGTCGCCCTCGGTGGGAAGTTCGAGTCCGGCAATCATTCGCAACACGGTGGTTTTCCCGCCACCGCTCGGTCCGAGCAAGCCCACGAGTTCCCCTTGCCCCACCGAAAAGTTCACGTTTTCCACGGCGACGACACCGCCGAATCTTTTTGAAATGTTCCGAATTTCGATGCTCATGAGAGGCCTGTGGGGGCTGGGGCTCTGGTGCTCACACGCTCCTCGCGGGCGGCTTTCCATTCCAGCGCGGTCTTGAGGGCCAGGGTGACCAGGGCGAGGAGGGCGAGCAGGCTGGCGACGGCGAAGGCGCCGGCGGCGTTGTACTCGTTGTAGAGCTTTTCGACCCGCAATGGCATGGTATCGGTCAAGCCGGTGATGCTGCCGGAAACCACGGACACGGCGCCGAATTCGCCCATGGCACGCGCATTGCAAAGAATGATTCCGTAGATCAGGCCCCACTTCACCGAGGGAAGGGTGATATGCCAGAAGGTTTGCCAGGGACTGGCGCCGAGGGTGAGGGCGGCCTGTTCCTGATCTGATCCGGCCGCTTGCATGATCGGAATCAGCTCCCGGGCCACGAAGGGAAACGTAACGAAGACGGTCGCGAACACGATGCCGGGAACCGCGAAGATCACCGCCCAGCCGCGTTCCTCCAACCATTCCCCGAAATATCCTTGCAGGCTGAACAACAGGATGAACATCAGGCCCGAAACCACAGGGGAGATGGAGAAGGGGAGATCGATGAGGGTGGTGAGGAGCGATTTGCCGCGAAACTCGAATTTGGCGATCGCCCATGCCGCGCTCAGTCCGAAGAGGGTGTTCACCGGAATGACGATGAGCGCGGTGATCAGGGTGAGGCGGATGGACGCGGTGGAGTCGGGATGAGCGAGAGAGTCCCAGTAAAACTGCCAGCCTTTGGACAGTGCTTGAGCGAACACGTTGATCAAAGGGAGGAGGAGGAAGACGAGGGAGAACGCGAGCGCCACGCCGATCAAGATCCAGCGCACCCACACAGGCTCCTCCATGCTCCGGCGGGAGGGGGAGTGACCGGCACGAGCGGATCGAGTGGGGGCGGAGGACATGGGCTCAGTTTTGGAATCGTCCCGCCCAGTTCTCGAGCGCGTTGATGACCCAGAGCAGCAGGAAGGAGATGATCATCAACACCAGGGCCAGGGCGACGGCGCCGTGATAATTATATTCTTCCAGCCGCATGACGATCAGGGCGGGAGCGATCTCAGTTCGATAAGGCATGTTGCCGGAAATAAACACGACGGACCCGTACTCGCCGACGGCGCGGGCGAAAGACAGAGCGAACCCGGTGAGCAGCGGCGGGAACAGCGACGGAGCCACGACCTGGACCAAGGTCCGCAGGCGCCCCGCCCCCAAAGTGGCCGCCGATTCCTCGACTTCGGTCTCGAGGTTTTCCAGGACCGGCTGGAGGGTACGCACGACGAATGGCATCCCGACGAAAGTGAGCACGAGCACCACGCCGAGAGGGGTGTAAGCTCCCTGGATTCCCGCCGGCACCAGGAATTTTCCAAGCCAGCCGGTTTGCGAAAAAAGGTCTGCCATCGTCAGTCCCGCCACCGCCGTGGGCAGGGCAAAAGGGAAATCCACCAGCGCGTCAATGAAGCGACGTCCGGGAAACTGGTAGCGGACCAGCACCCAGGCCAGCAGGGCACCGAAAGTGGCGTTGATGGCGGCCGCCACGAGGGAGGCTCCGAAGGTCAGCCGGTAAGCCGCCAGCGCGCGATCCGTGGTGGCGAGTCGCCAGAATTCGCTCCAGGACAAATCCAAAGCGCGCAAGAGAAGCCCGCCAATGGGAATCATCACCACCAGCGTCAGCATCGAAAGGGTAATCCCGAGCGAAAGACCGAACCCCGGCAGTGCGTTGAAGCGTTTTTCCTTGGCCTTCATGCGAGGATTAGCGTCCCAAAAAATACATGCGATCGAAAACTCCGTCCTCGCCGAAGTGTTTGGCACTCGCTTCCATCCAATGGCCGAAATACTCCTCCAACGGGAAAAGCCGAAGCTGGGGAAATCGATCCGCGTATCGCTGCCGCACGGTTTCGGAGGTGGGCCGGAAATGATGTTGAGCACCGATTTCCTGGGCGGTTTCGGAATAGAGGAACTCGAGGTAGGCTCGAGCCGCCATTTCCGTGCCACGGCGTTTCACCACTTTGTCCACCACCGAAACCGGAGGTTCGGCGAGAATGCTCATGGAGGGAATCACGATCGCGCAGGACTCGGTGCCGGATTCCTTCAAGGCGAGCATGGCTTCACTTTCCCAGGTGATCAGCACGTCGCCTAGTCCGCGTTTGAGGAACGTGGTGGTGGCTCCTCGCGCACCGGCGTCCAGCACCGGAACGTTGCGATAGAGCCTGGAGATGAACTCCCTGGCCTTGCCCTCATTGCGTCCGTGCTTTTCGAGCGCGTAACCGTAGGCGGCGAGGTAATTCCAGCGGGCCCCTCCGGAGGTTTTGGGGTTGGGAGTGATCACGGCGACGTCCGGCCGCACCAAGTCGTCCCAATCCTTGATGGACTTCGGGTTTCCGGGTCGCACGAGAAACACGATGGTGGAAGTGAACGGACTGCTGCGATGAGGAAGGCGGGATTGCCAGTTGGTGGCGAGTCGTTTTCCGTGAATGGCGAGGACGTCGATATCGTGTCCGAGCGCAAGCGTCACGACGTCGGCGGGAAGGCCGTCCATGACACTGCGGGTTTGTTTGCCGGAGCCCCCGTGCGATTGGCGAATGACGATATCCTGGCCGTGCTGAGTCTTCCAAACCTTGGCAAACTCCGCGTTGATTTCGCGATACATCTCGCGCGTGGGATCGAACGAAACATTGAGAAGGATGACCTCCGGCTGAGCGATCGTGGTGAGCCCGGCCCAAACCGGAAAAACGAACCCTAAAAGCCATCCATAACCTCGAATTCCAAGAACCGAGGACAAGACGGATTGAATGCGATGTTGGAACGGCAATCTGTGCTCAACAGTAAATTTATTTCTCACTAAGTCAATCAAGATTTAATTAGATGAAGTTTAGCATGTTACACCTTTAGCGATTAATCTTGATCAATTGAGTCATAAATCAAAAACTATCCCTGTGAAATTGACGGTGCGTGGTGAATATGTGTTGAGGTCGTTGGTGGTCCTGGGGGTGAACCACGGAAGAGGAGTGATCCAGGTGGGTCAGATTGCGCGGCAGCAGAACATTCCCAAGCGTTTTCTCGAACAGATCCTGAACGATCTCAAGGAAGCGGGAGTGGTGGAAAGTCGGCGCGGAGCGCGCGGGGGATATCACCTGGCGAGGCCTCCCGAGAAAATCTCCCTCGTTGAAGTCATCCGTTTGATCGACGGTCCACTGGCTCCCGTGAGTTGCGTCAGTGAAAAATTCTACGAGCGTTGTTCGTGTCCGGATGAATCGCGTTGCGGGATCCGTTCGATCATGAAGGAAGTGCGGGACGCGATCCTGACCATTTTGGGGAAGCTCACGGTGGCGGACCTCTGCGATCGAGTGCGTCAGTTGCAAGGCCAGCACGAGAATCCCTTCGACTATGTGATCTGACCGGTCCTCAACCCTCGATTCGAAGGATCTGGCGGAAAGGAAAAGGTTCTCCCGGACCCGCGAAGGCTCGGATCCGCGGTGCGAGCATGGTCAACGACGCCACGGGAAATGAGTGATCGGTTGCCTATGGGGGGAAGAGGTCTGTATATTCCGCGCCGATGGCAGGGCTTATTCTGGAACGGACGGAGGATGACCTTACCGCGAAGACTCGAATCTGCGCGGTGTACGGTCATCCCATACACCACTCCGCATCGCCTCCGATGCAGAATGCCGGGATGCGGCATTTGGGGCTGCCCTGGCGCTATGCGGCTTTCGACGTGCGGCCGGAGGACCTTCGCCAAGCCCTGGAGGGTGCCACGGCCATGCGTTTTGCGGGGATCAATCTCACGGTGCCTCACAAGCTGCTGGCCATGGACATGGTGGACGTCCTTGACGAAACGGCACGGGAATGGGGGGCGGTCAACACGGTGGTTTTTGAAGGGCGGGACGAGAACGGCGTTTGGCGTCCGCTCGGGTTGATGGAGCCTGGTTCGACTCGAGACGTGCGGCGGGTGGGGCATAACACCGACGCGGATGCCATTGAGCGTGCCATTCGAGAGGCCTTCGCGCTGCGATGTTTGGAGGGGCTTTCGGTGCTTCTGCTGGGAGCGGGCGGGGCAGCGAGGGCGGCGGCGTTGCGACTGGCGCGGGAACGGTTGGCTTCGATCCATTTGATCAATCGCACCCGGGAGAAGGCTGAAACGCTCGCGGCGGAGATTCGCGAAAGGCATCCCGAAACCGAGGTGCGGACCGATTATCCTTCCGGGTCGGTGGACCTTCTGATCAATGGAACATCCCTGGGATTGAAGGAGGCGGATGGATTGCCGTTCGATGGCGGGTGTTTTGAATTGAGGCGCGCGGTCCGGGTGTACGACATGATGTATCGTCCTCCGGAAACCCGGCTTTTGCGGGAAGCGAAGTTGGCGGGATGCGAGGTGTCGAACGGCCTGGGCATGCTGCTTTATCAGGGAGCGAGGGCTTTGGAACTGTGGACTGGGCGCACCGCTCCTGTGGACGTGATGGGTGAAGCGTTGCGCCGGGCGGTTTTGCCTGCGGGGAAGGCCTTGGCTCCATGACTCCGTATTATCCGCTGCCTTTTCATTTCGTGACCGGGGTGTTTTTCATCTTCGGCAGCATGGTGGGGAGTTTCCTCAACGTGTGCATCCACCGGATGCCGCGCGGCGAGAGCGTGGTGCGGCCGCGGTCGCGTTGTCCTCATTGCGGATACAGCATTCCGTGGGCGCTCAATGTCCCGCTGGTGACCTGGCTGTTTTTGCGGGGCCGCTGTCGCAGTTGCCAGGAGCCGATCGCCGCGCGTTACTTTCTGGTCGAGTTGTTGACGGCGATGATGTTTGCCGTGTGCTGGATACGGTTTGGTTCGGTTTCCATCGGGCTGCCGGTCGTGATGGCGTTGTTGATCGCGGCGTTCATCGTCGCGACGTTCATCGATTTGGAGCATTACATCATCCCGGACGAGATTACGCTGGGGGGTGTCATTGCCGGCTTGTTTTTTTCTTTTTGGGTGCCTGCGATGCACCAAGCCGAGACGGCCGCGGAAGCGATGAAGCGATCGTTCCTGGGCGCGGCGGTTGGGGCGGGGGTGGTGTACGCGATGTTGCGGCTGGGCAAACTGTTGTTTGGACGGCAGCGCATCACCTTGCCCGCTGCTTCCAAACTTGTCTTCACCGAGACCGAGCTTGTGCTCCCGGATCAGCGGGTGCCTTTCGAGGACATTTTCTACCGGAAGTCGGACACGGTTGTGCTGCGGGCGGCGAAGTTGGATCTGCCGGACCGGTGTTACCGCGATGTGGAAGTGAGGCTCTCGCCCGAACGATTGCGCATTGGCGAGGAAGAGCTCCTGCCTGAATCCGTGCCTCACATGGAAGCGGAGACCACTCAATTGGTGCTGCCCCGGGAGGCGATGGGTTTGGGGGATGTGAAGTTCATGGGCGCGATCGGGGCCTTTCTCGGGTGGCAAGCCACCTTGTTCTCGCTGATGTTTAGTGCTCTCTTCGGATCTCTGGTGGGGGTGACGGCGATCGTGTGCGGCCGAAGGGACTGGTCGAGCCGGATTCCCTATGGTCCTTATATTGCCGCCGCGGCGGTGGCTTGGATCTTTCTTCCGGTTCGATTTCAGGGTCATTGGAACGATTACTTGGATATTGTGGCCTACGTGATGAGGCAACTCTTCTGGCCGGGTTCGCTGCCCGGGGGAAGAGGATGACCCTAGTCCGAATATTTCATGCACGGGACGCCCGGTGAGGACACCGGGCCTACAAACAGGGAGGCAGTCGCGATGGTAGGCCGCGTGCCCTCACGCGGCGTACTGTCGCGGATTCAAGCTCAGCATGAAATATCCGGGCTAGCCCTAATGCCTTTCGGAAATTCTTATTCACTAGGCAAAATGTGCCTTGTACTTTTTCACAAGCTGAGTATTTACGCTGGGGATGCAAAAAGCATCTTCTGGCGGACAGCGCAGGAAACGTTCTCCGCGA
>VHDF01000087.1 GCA_016871495.1 Verrucomicrobiota bacterium
CCGCCTCCGACGGTCCGGTCCTGGCGCTGGCCCCCATGCAGGATGTCACCGATCTGCCGTTTTGGGACGTCCTCAAAGAGTATGGCGGACCCGACGTGTATTACACCGAGTATTTCCGCGTCCACGCCACCTCCTCGCTCGAGAAACCCATTCTCCGTTCGATCGTGGAAAATCCCACGGGCCGGCCTGTGGTCGCCCAAATGATCGGAAATGACATCGAGGCACTCGTCCGCACCGCGCGAACCCTCCAGCGCTACCCCGTCGCCGCCATCGACCTCAATCTCGGCTGCCCCGCACCCGTGGTCTATCGGAAGTGCGCCGGAGGCGGACTCCTCCGCGAACCCGAGCGCGTCGATCGAATTCTGCAGGCTTTGCGCGACGCGATCGGAATCGCCTTTACCGTCAAGACCCGGGTCGGATTCGACGACTGGAACGATTTCGATCGCTTGCTCGAGATCTTTGCGCAGCGCCAAGTCGATCTCGTCACCGTCCACGGCCGAACCGTCGCCGAAAGGTACCGCTCGGATGTTCACTACGATCTCATCGCCCGCGCCGTCTCCACGCTGCCTTGTCCCGTGCTCGCCAACGGCAATGTTTCGTCCGCTCCGAAAGCGAAAACCGTCCTGGACTCGACCCGGGCCGGCGGGCTCATGATTGGACGTGGAGCCATCCGCAATCCCTGGATCTTTCGGCAGATTCGTGACGCGCTCAACGGTTTGCCCGCCCGCCAACCCGCGGGCTTCGAAGTGTTCGAATACATTCAAACCCTCTACCACGCGGTCCGACCGCCTCAATGCACCGAGCGATCCCAAGTGCAAAAGATGAAGAAATATCTCAACTTCATCGCCCTCGGCGCGGAACCCACCGGACAATTTCTCCATGACATCCGCCGGGCCGAAACCGAGCGTGACTTTTTCGCCGTCTGCCGCGCCTTCCTCGACCATCGACTCCCCATGCCGTTGGAACCCTTCCCGCTCCCCCTCAAGGATTCCGACATCCTGTCCGGGGTGCATGCTTGAACCGTGCTGCTGGCTTTTCACAAACCTTACGGAGTGCTGTCTCAATTCACTCCAGACGGATCTCCCAATCGCACTCTTTCCGCATTTGGATTCCCCCGAGAGGTGTATCCACTGGGGAGGCTCGACGCCGACTCGGAAGGACTCCTGTTGCTGAGCGAGGAAGCGGGCCTGAACACCCGCCTTCTCCATCCCGGCCAACAGCATCTCCGCGCCTACTGGGTGCAGGTCGAGGGCATCCCAACTGAATCCGCGCTCGCCGCGCTGCGGTCCGGGGTCGAGGTGCAAGGACGACGCACACTTCCTTGTTCGGTCCGGATCATTCCTCCACCCCGCGTGGCGGATCGTCATCCGCCTGTCCGCGCCCGAAAAACAGTTCCGGACACCTGGCTTGAGCTCGAACTTTCAGAGGGAAAAAACCGCCAGGTCAGACGGATGACGGCCGCCGTCGGCCATCCCACACTTCGACTCCTGCGATTCCGCATCGGTCGATTCGAGTTGGGCGAACTTGGACCAGGCCAGTGGGTGAAACTGAAGGAATCAGAACGGCGCCTCGTCTTGGCTCAACCCGATCGATCGTCTCCCGACCGAATCAGCTCGCCGCGCGGTCTTCATTGAGTCTCACCGTGGCTTCACGGCACCACCGCAATCATGTCCATCGAAATGGAAGCTCCGGGCAGGCCAATTCCCGGCACCATGGCTTTGGAAGCCGACGGTGGCCGGCGGGGATCATAATAGCGGGGGCGCAGTTCGTTGAGCTTGGCACTGACCTCGGGCAGCGAGACGAAGTAGGTGGCCTTGATCAGATGTTGAAAATCGCTTCGCCAAGGTTCGAGAACATGACGCAGTGAATCAAACATGGACTCCACCTGCCGCCCCGCTTCCACCCCCGATTCCCCCACGAGACTCGAGGTGTAAATCCGCCTGGCCCCATGGACCACCGCCACGCGGCTGAAGACGGGCGACGCCGACATCCAAGGAGGGGTGATGAATTCGACCGGAGACTGGGCGGTTGAGGATTGCTTTGGCGCCGACGCCACAATCTCGATTTCAATGGGGAGGTTGCTCAGCCATTCGACCAGGACCAAGGGCGGTGCCAATTGCGGATGAAAATATTCCCTCACCAACCGCCTCACCGCTTCGGCTTGGTTCATGGGAGACATAAACGCTTTGAGTTGGACGACGTCCGTGCGTCCCAATCCCAGGTGACCCAGCGTGCGCTCCAAACTGGCCAGGGTCTTCCGCGTCGCGACTTCCAGAGAGCCGGGTTCGGCCTGGCCTGCCACGAACACCGCAGGGCCGGAGGGCAGCATGGCGGCGCTCGCAACACTGGTGGCGCCTTCCACCGCGCGGAATTGCCGAGCGGATGGGCCGGCTTTGGCCAGGGGAACCGCGATCGCGTCGAGCCCCACCAGCGAATCCGGATCGGCCAAAGCCCCCACGGCCATGCTCAGGGCGGGCGCGGCTCCGGGACTCCAACGCCTTGCCAGAACTCTCATGCCATGCCGGCAGGCATCCAGGTTGGCGGCGACCAAATGCACCCGAACGACCGTGGCATCCTCGCCTCCCGCCTGTCGAACGGCGCCGAGCATTTGATCCGCCACCCACTCCATCTGGCGGGAGGCATCGCCCTTGGCCACCGCGTGTCCCCGGGTGTCGCGCGCGAAAAACTGGCCGGTGTGAATCAAGGGCCGGCTCTCGATCAACACCGCCTCCGAAAACCCGGACAGCGTCCGCGAAGCAATCCGCTTGAGCTCGACATCTCCCGCCTCCACCGCCCGAGCGCACAGCAAACTCAAGGCAAGACAAACACTTGGGATCATCAAACTCGAATGAAACTCGAGGGAGGCCGGCCGGGACATGGCGTGATCTCACACGAGGAGAAGACGTGGGATCAATCCTTTCCGCAGCCGTTCTCATTTTGACTGATCAAGGTAGGGCGCGCACTCCGCTGCGCGCCGAAACCGGGTGTTTCCAAAGGCGGCGCGCACGGAGTGACGCGCCCTACCCACCAAAATGAGAACGGCTCTACTTTCCGGAATTCTCATTGCGCGATTCCCGCCCATTCGTTCATGGTCTGCGCTCATCCAATCATGAAAAGCCTGACGTTCCTCCGCGTGGCCGCCTTCGCGCTGGCCGTGGGTTTCCAAGCCGCTCTTTCGGCCGCCGCGTATCAACCCAAGCTCGGCATCCAATCCTGGACCTTGCGCGAGATGAATTTCGAGCAAGCGCTCGAATTCGCCTCCAAGCACAAACTCAAATACATTCAGTGTACCAACAAGCACATTGATCCGCTGGCGCCCTTGGAGGAGTCCCTCAAGCAGAAGGCCCAACTGGAGGCGCGCGGCATTCAGTTTTACACCTTCGGCGTCGCCGGAACTTCCATGAACAAGGAGGAAAACCGCAAACTCTTCCAATTCGCCAAGGCCATGGGGATCAAACTCATCATCGTCGAGCCCCGCGAAGCCGCCCAATGGGACAACCTGGAGGAACTGGTGAAGGAATACGACATCAAGCTGGGAATCCATAACCACGGATTGAATTCCGTCTACGGCCATCCCGACACGGTAAAAAAGATCTTGAACGCCCGCGACGCCCGCATCGGAGTCTGCCTGGACGTGGGCCACGTCACGGGGGCGGGATTCGACGCCGACAAGGTCTTTCGCGAGTACCAAGGACGCGTCTTCGACATCCATCTCAAAGACAAGAAGATCGAGCAGGTCGATGGAAAGCCGACGATTGTGGATGTTCACATAGGCTCCGGCAGCTCGAATTACGCGGGGTTGTTCGAGGAACTGCGCAAAGCGCGCTGGGATGGCGTGCTGGCCATCGAGACAGACAACCCGCTTTACGCCCGCATGCCCGAGGAATACGTGAGCCGGGCGATCGAGTTCGTGAAAAAGCATCATCCTTGATCGCTTTTTGAGGCGCACGAAAAGCGCTCAAGAAAGACTTTGACTTGTCCGATCTCGTCACTAGAGTCCAAGCCGCTTTCGGACTGGGGTCGTAGCTCAGTTGGTAGAGCACCACAATGGCATTGTGGGGGTCAGGAGTTCGAATCTCCTCGGCTCCACCATCCTCTTCGGACTGGATCCGCCACGGATTCAAGCCCTGGGACGGTGACCTCCGAAATCGGGTCTATCAGCCTTCCTTCTTCCGTTCCCATCGCAGAATTCCCCGCCCGTCCCGAATGACGCTCCACGGTGCATCCCGATGTTGCCGGTGATGCAGGTAGGGCGCGTCCGTCCCGGCGCGCCGCCAGAGCATGATGTTTTGCATCCAGTGGGCGGCGGCCTGGGACAGGCCCGCCCTACCAACAACATCGGGATACACGATCGGAGACCCGCCGCAGCGCGCGGACAAGTCGGAAGACTCCAGATTGTTCAACGTGCGGCGGCGGGTCGAGGGACGACCCCGCTGCGCTCCGGGGCAAAATGAGAATCCCTGTGTGGCGAACGACTTCCCTTGTGCAATCCCCGAGATCCGTGGCAAACTTCCCAATAGAATTCGCATGATTGGCTCTATGATCCTCTCTTTTTCGCGTTCACTACCGGCACGCTTGCTGCGGCTCGCGCTTCTGGCGGCTTCGACGTCGGGATTGGGAACGGGATTAAGTCTCGCGGCGGCTGCCAAGATCAATTTTACCAAGGATATCGAGCCCATCCTCGTCAAGAAATGCAGCGAATGCCACGGTCCGGACGCTCAAAAAAGCGGCTTGCGGCTGGACCTCAAATCGGCGGCTTTCAAGGGGGGCAAGTCCGGCAAATCCGCCATTGTCCCCGGTAAAAGTGCGGAGAGCGACCTGATCGCCCGCGTCACCACCACCGATGCGGACGAGGTCATGCCGCCTAAGGGAGATCGATTGACACCCGCCGAAATCAGTTCTCTGCGGCAATGGATCGATCAGGGGGCGGATTGGCCGGAGTGGGATCCCTCGAAGCATTGGTCCTTTACCGCGCTGCGAAAGCCCGTTCCCCCGACGCTGCCTTCTGTCCGAAAACGAATCCACAACGAGATCGACCGTTTCATCCTGGCCAAGCTTCAGCGCGAAGGACTCAAGCCGGCCGCTGAAGCGGATCGCCCTACGCTGATCCGCCGGCTCACGCTTGATCTCACCGGCCTGCCCCCGACCTGGTCCGAAGTTCAAACGTTTGTGAACGACAAGCGAGCGGATGCTTACGAGCGGTTGGTTGATCGGTTGCTGGATTCCGAGCACTACGGCGAGCACATGGCCCGCTGGTGGCTGGATCTCGCCCGCTACGCCGATTCCAACGGCTATCAAATCGACAGCACGCGCTCGATGTGGCCCTACCGGGATTGGGTGATCCGGGCGTTCAATGAAAACATGCCCTTTGACCGGTTCACGATCGAGCAACTTGCGGGCGACCTGATCCCCAACGCGACCCTGCAACAAATCATTGCCACGGGATTCAATCGCAATACGAAGATCAACGACGAGGGCGGCAGCGACAACGAGGAGCACCGGGTCAAGGCGGTGAAGGATCGTGTCGCCACCGTGGGGACCACCTGGCTCGGGCTCACCATGATGTGCGCAGAATGCCATACCCACAAATATGATCCGATCACCCATGAGGAATACTATCGCTTCTACGCGTTCTTCAACCATACCGAGGACCGCGGCAGCCACTCGCTCGAACCCACCGTGCCTGTCCCGGCACCTCCCGTGCAGGCTCAAGTGGATTTCCTTCACCGCGATATTCAGCGCGTCAAGAACCTGATCGCCCGGGAGGAAGCTTCCGCTCCCGCCCGCCAGCAGGCGTGGGAACAAAGCCGTGCTTCGACCGGCAACGTTTGGACCCCTCTCGTTCTGACCAACCTTCTCTCGAATGGCGGCTCGTCCTACACCAACCTGCCTGACCACTCCGTCCTGGGCACCGGCATCAATCCGATTTACGACACCATCACCTTCGAGGCGGAAACGACCGACTCAGCCATCACCGCGGTTCTGCTCGAGGTGCTGCCCGATCCTTCCCTTCCCAAGAAGGGTCCCGGCCGCTGGCGCGAAACCGGAAATTTCATTCTGGATGAATTCGGGGTGTCCGTCTCTGGAACGGGTTCGAGCGGCGCTCCGGTTCCGGTGTCGTTCGGCACCGCCATGGCCGACTGGGAGCAACGATACTACCGGGCGGAACACGCCATTGACCGCAATCCGAAGACCGGCTGGGCGATCGGCCCCCAATTCGGCAAACCTCACTTTCTGATCGTGACGTTCAAGGAGCCCGTCGGCGGGCCCCAAGGAACCCGACTGCATTTTCGCTTCGACCATTATCACGGCAGCAGCCACACCATCGGGAGATTTCGTCTCTCCGTCACGACCCAGAAAGATCCGGCCAAGCTTTGGCCCGTGCCCGGCGAGATCGACGCCATCCTGGCTTCGACTTCCTCCAGTCGCTCGATCGAGGAACTCGCGCGCGTCAGGGAATTTTTCCGCGGACTCGATCCCGCTCTGCGCTCGCTCGATCGTGAACTTTACCGTTTGAACAAACGCGAGCTGGATTTGGCCAGTTCGAAGTATTCCACCCTGGTGATGAAGGAACGGTCCGAGCCCCGCGAAACGTTCGTGCAGGTGCGGGGAAATTTTCTTGAGAAAGGCCCGTCCGTTACGCCGGGCACGCCCGCCTTCCTGCCGCCCCTGCCACCGGGGGCAGGCTCCGATCGCCTCGCCCTTGCCCAATGGCTGGTGGACCCGCGGAACCCTCTTCCCGCCCGCGTCACGGTGAACCGGCTTTGGGAGCGTTTCTTCGGCACCGGCCTGGCTCAGACCAGCGACGATCTCGGGCGCCAAGGTGAAGCGCCTTCGCACCCCGAACTGCTCGATTGGCTCGCGGCGGAGTGGATCGCCCACGGTTGGGATTTCAAGTCGATTCAGAAAACCATGGTGCTCTCCGCCACCTACCGGCAAAACGCGGCCGCGGACAAGGCGAAGCTCGAAAAAGATCCCTACAATCGGTGGCTGGCGCGCGGCCCCCGGTTTCGCATGGACGCCGAAATGATCCGCGATCAAGCCCTGGCTGTGAGCGGACTCTTGAACCCCGCCATCGGCGGGCCGAGCGTGCATCCGGTGCAAGTGCCCAATCTGTGGAAGGAGATCGGATTTCTGCGCCCGGAGTTGGGCATGGACGAATGGCCGTTGAGCACCGGGCCTGATCTTTACCGTCGCGGGGTCTACACCTATTGGCGGCGCGTTTGCACATATCCGGTTTTCGCGGTGTTTGACGCGCCGAGTCGCGAGGTCTGCACCGCGCGGCGTCCGCGCACGAACACGCCGTTGCAAGCGCTGGCAGCGCTGAACGATTCGACGCTGCTTGAAGCCGCCCGCGGGTTGGCCGAGCGCGTGTTGAGCGAAGGCGGGTCCGGCGCCCGCCAACAACTGGAGTTTGCCTTTCGGACCGCGCTTTCCCGGATTCCCACGCGCGCGGAACGACAAAGACTGCTCGGCTACCTCGAACAGCAAATCAAGAGTTTCTCCGCCGATCCCGAAAGCGCGCGTTTGCTCGCTGCCACAGGGCAAGCCCCGCGGCGCGGCCCTTGGCGAGACGCCGACGTCGCCGCCTGGATGATGGTGGCCAACGTGCTGTTCAATTTGGACGAGAACCTGACCAAAGGATGATCCCGCCCCCTATGCACTCCCCTTCACCGCTCGATCTGGAACATCTCAAGTCCGTCACCCGGCGCCGCTTTCTTAAGCAATGCGGTTCGGGCATGGGCGCTCTGGCTTTGAGCACGCTGCTCCACGATGGGCGCCTCGGGAAACTCCAGGCTGCGGAAGCCGCCAGGAAAGCCCTGCATTTCGCTCCCAAGGCGAAAAACATCATCTACCTCTTTCAGTCCGGCGGACCGTCCCACCTCGATCTGTTCGACTATAAACCCGAGCTCAACAAGCGCAACGGAGAGAAGGTGCCGGAAGAACTCGTCAAGAATATCCGCCTCGCGCAAATCGGCAAAGAATCCAAACTCCTGGCCACTCGTTATCAGTTCAATCAGCATGGAAAGTCCGGAGTGTGGCTCTCCGAACTGCTGCCGCAAACCAGCACGATCGTGGACGAGCTCTGTTTCGTGCAGGGATTTTATTCCGAAGCGTTTAATCACGACCCGGCCACGATTTTTATGAACACGGGCGCTCAGTTGGCCGGACGCCCGAGCATGGGTTCCTGGTTCAGCTACGGCCTCGGCAGCGAGAACAAGGACCTGCCCGCGTTCGTCGTGCTCATGACCGGAGTCGGCCAGCCGCTGACCAACAGTGCCTGGGGCAGCGGGTTCCTCCCCACCGCACATCAGGGCGTGCAGTTGCGCTCGCAGGGCGAGCCTGTGCTCTACGTCGAGAATCCTCCCGGCATCGATGGCTCGCGACGCCGCCAGTCTCTGGACACCCTTCGCGACCTCAACCGGATGCGCCACCGGGTGCTCCTCGACCCCGAGATCGAAACCCGGATCGCCGCCTACGAAATGGCCTACCGCATGCAGACCAGCGTGCCGGATGTCATGGACATTTCGAAGGAACCCGAGGCGGCGCATACCGCCTACGCGACCACGCCCGGCAGGGCCTCATTCGCCAACAATTGCCTCCTCGCCCGCCGGCTCGTCGAACGCGGAGTTCGCTTCGTGCAGCTCTATCATCGTGGCTGGGATCATCACGGCGGGCCGGATGGGAATCTCGTTTTCGACCTGAAAAAGCGCTGCCTCGAAACGGATCAGCCTTGCGTGGCCCTGATCAAAGATCTGAAGGAGCGGGGGTTGCTGGACGAAACACTCGTCCTCTGGGGAGGCGAGTTCGGGCGAACTCCGATGATGCAAGGCAAACTGGAACCCGACCAAATGGGGCGAGACCATCATCCCCACGGCTACACGATCTGGATGGCGGGCGGTGGCATCAAACCGGGCGTGGTTTACGGGAAAACCGATGACTTCGGCTTTTACGCGGTGGAAAACAAGGTTCACGTCCACGACCTTCACGCCACCATCCTCCACCTGTTCGGAGTGAATCATCTCCAACTCACTTATCGCTTCCAGGGCCGGGATTACCGCCTCACCGATGTCCATGGCGAAGTCGTGAAAGGCATCCTCGCTTGATCCGTCCCCACGGGGCTTGAAGCGTTTCGCCAGGAGCAACCGCTTGGGCGAAAAACGCATCTCTCATCACTCCGCCCGGGATGGTGGACGTGCTCGAGTTCCAAGTCTGGACGTCCAACTCGTCCTCGCTTCCGCGTCCCCGCGCCGGGTCGAACTGCTGCGTGAACTCTGTCCGTCCTTCGACGTGATGCCAACTCGCGTGGAAGAAATCGAGGATTCGTCGCTCGCGCCGGCGGAGGTTGCCCTCGTCAATGCCTGGCGCAAGGCCGACGCCTTGAGGCTCCGGCGCCCCAAGGCATTGATCCTGGGAGCCGATACTGTGGTCGCCTTGCCAAAGCGACTGTTCGGCAAACCCTCCAACTCGCGCGAGGCCGTGGCCATGCTCAAAGCCCTTTCGGGACGCCCCCACCACGTGATCACCGGCGTGTGTCTCCTCCATCCCGCGTCCGGATATACCCACCTGTTTGCGGAGACGACCCGCGTCCGCTTCCGCAGACTGGGACTGGCTTCGATTCGAGCTTATCTCTCCAAAATCCATCCCTTCGACAAGGCTGGAGGCTACGCCCTCCAGGAGCACGGCGAGGCCATCGTCCATTCCATCGAAGGTTCCTTTTCCAACGTGGTCGGGTTGCCCCTGGAGCGGCTCGCCTCCGCGCTCACGGCCTTCGGGTGCCGCCGCGGATAGAACCGCACCACCGCAGGACGCAGGCGGTGTCTCCAGAGGTTGTCGTTGGCCGGGTTGTCGTGGTCACGCAGACAGCCCTGTCTGCTATGGTGCAGGCTGCCAGCCTGCGGGGCGACGAAGGGAACCCGGCGCGTGGAGAGTGTGGAAGGGCCTCGTTCTTCACCCGCCGGGCCGACGGGCCGTCGGCGATACGGCAGGCTGGGCAGCCTGCGCCACACGACAGACATCTTCGGGATGCACGGGGCAATGGACTCGTTGGGAGAATTCATTGTCGGAAAGAACCGCGGCATGGTAAGAGAAGCCATTCCGAATTCGAACCTCCCATGAATCCTGCGCGCTGCACTTCCCGGACGGCATTCACGCTCATCGAACTTCTGGTCGTGATCGCCATCATCGCCATCCTCGCGGGCATGCTCCTTCCCGCCCTGTCCAAGGCCAAAGCCAAGGCCAAGCGCGTGCATTGCCTTTCCAACATCAAGTCCCAGGCGCTCTCATTCCAGATGTATGCAGACGACTTCAACCAAATCTATCCGACGGCCGACCAGACGACTGCCTGGAAGCTCGATGCTCTCTACGTGATGAGCAGCAATCAAGGGATCACCTTGATCAATTATGGACTGACGGGCGGACGCCTCCGCACCAGCGCGGCAGACTTCGACAAGGACATCAAGACGGCCGAGGTCCCGACGGTCTGGCGTTGTCCTTACCGGGCCGACACGCCCCGCTTGTTTGACGAGAAAGCCCTTTTGCACGTGGATCACTTCATGATTCTGACGGGCCTCTCGGGCCCCCGCTTTCGCGGCACCAATTCACCCGCGAAATCGACTGATCCCATGGGACCTCTCACCGCCGATCATACCATGGTCTTTCCCTCTCAACGCAAGTGGCACTCCAATCATGGCGTGCTGGGACCGGTGCCCAAGATCGGCGCCCTCAGTCCGGCCAACAGCCCGGCCGGGCATAATCAATCGTGGAGCGATGGTCATGGGGAATGGATTCCGGCAAGCCGTTTCGCGAAGGCGAGTCCCACCGTCGCCTACGCCAAATCGATTTGGGCCTCCGGCTGGCCGTGGGATTGGGCCTGGGTCGATCAATGAGCGGCATTCCCGGCGCCAGGCGCCAGCCTCCAGGCTCCATTCCGGCGCTTCCCTGTGACGACCGTCGCCGTTCAACCCGTCCTTTTCAAGTCGAGGTCGGCAGCCTAGGTTTGCCCGTCGAACGCGTCCCCTGCGCATGAACCGTCCGCAAAACCTTGAATTCGACTTCGCCCCAGCCCCGGCCAGGCAACCTTCACGCGCCTCGTCGAAACCTTCGTTCGCCCAGCAGGTCCTCGATTTCCAGGAATTTGGCACGGCCACCACCACCTTGGAGACTGAGGTCCATCTGGCCGGAGGAGGCACCGCGAAGGTTCCAACGTTCGTCAATGAGTTCTGGACCTCGAGGCAGCGCCAGGCCAATTCGCTTCACGAGATCTCCTATCGGGCCTGTTTCAAACCCCAGTTGCCGCGCTTCTTCGTGGAACGTCTCACGGAACCCGGCGAAGTCGTGCTGGACCCGTTCATGGGACGCGGCACCACACCCTTGGAATCGGCTCTTCTTGGACGCGTTCCCTACGGCTGCGATATCAATCCAGTCAGCCTTCAACTCACCCGCCCGCGCCTGCGTCCCGCCGATCCCAAGGAAGTCGAGCAACGACTGAACGACATCGACTTGGAGGCCAACGAAGAGTTCCCTGAAGACCTGCTCGTCTTTTACCATCCCGAAACGCTCAGGGAAATCTGCGCTCTCAAGGCGTATTTGCTCCGGCGGCAGAAGGAAGCCCGTCTCGACGCCCTGGACGATTGGATTGGGATGGTTTCCTTGAACCGTTTGACAGGACATTCCGTGGGATTTCTTTCCGTGTATACGCTCCCGCCCAACCAGGCGGTCTCGGTCAAAGCCCAGTTGAAAATCAACAAAGACCGCAATCAGACTCCGCCGCGGCGCTCGCTGCGGAAAATCGTCAACAAGAAATCCCGCCAATTGGTCTCGGATTGCGATCCCAAAACGATTCGAGGCCTGGCGGAAATCGCCGTCAAATCGAAGTTGATCCAAGGCCCCGCCGACCGGGCTCCTGCGTTGCCCTCGAATTCGGCGGCCTTGGTGGTCACGTCCCCGCCGTTCCTGGACGTCGTCGATTACGCCACCGACAACTGGCTGCGGTGCTGGTTCCTCGGCATGGATGCCCGCTCCGTCGCTTTGACCACGCCCAAGACCCTCGAGGTTTGGGAAGAGGCGATGACGCGAGTCTTCGTGGAATTGCACCGCATCTTGCGTCCCGGCGGACACGTGGCGTTCGAGGTGGGCGAAGTTCGTGCCGGATCCGTGCGGTTGGAGGAGTCCGTGATTCGATGCGCGTTGGCGGCCCAATTCGAGCCCCTGCTCATCATGATCAACGATCAGGCCTTCACGAAGACCGCCAATTGCTGGGGTGTCTCCAACAACAACAAAGGCACCAACACCAATCGCATTGCTCTGCTGCGCAAAACCACGGGTTGACCCCGGCTTTCTCCGCATTCAAACCGAATCGGACTCAAGACTGATTTGTATTTCGCGCCTGAGTGCCTCATGATCGCCCGTGCTATGATCAGGCTTAAGCGCATGGCCGTTCTCCTCCTTGGGCTGGCCACGATGGCGAGGGCAGCCGATTCGCCCGCACCCGTGGATTTCAATCGTGAGGTGCGCCCGCTGCTCTCCGAGTATTGTTTTCAGTGCCACGGACAGGATGCCTCCCAGCGCAAAGCGGGGCTTCGTCTGGATACCCGGGCCGGCGCCCTTGCGGTCCGTGAGGGAAAACAAGCCGTTTTCCCTGGAAAACCCGAGGCCAGCGCGTTGCTCCGCCGGATCCAGAGCAACGATCCCGATCAACTCATGCCGCCTCCGGAAACCCAGCGAAGTTTGTCGGCGGAGCAGAAAGCCGTTCTGAAGCGATGGATTTCTGAAGGGGCTCGCTACGATCAACATTGGGCCTTCGTCCCGCCACGGCGGCTGACTCCTCCCGGCCCGGCCCGGCCCATCGATGCCTGGATCCAATCCCGGCTGGCCCGCGAGGGACTCGCGCCGTCCCCTCCGGCGACTCCCGAAGCGTGGCTTCGGCGTGTGTCCCTCGATCTGACCGGTTTGCCCCCCGCCCTTGATGAGCTCAACCGCTTCTCCAATGCCGTGCAAACCCAAGGCGAACCGGCTTGGGCGTCCGAGGTGGATCGGCTCCTTAGCTCCCCGCGCTTTGGAGAGCGCATGGCCATCGATTGGCTGGACGCCGCGCGCTATGCCGACACGCATGGTTTCAACAACGATTCCGCCCGCAGCATGTGGCGCTGGCGGGAGTGGGTGATCGAGTCCTTCAACGCCAATCTTCCCTACGACCGCTTCATCACCGAACAACTCGCCGGTGATCTGCTGCCCCAGGCCACGCTGGACCAACGGATCGCCACCGGCTTCAGTCGCAATCACGTCATCAACAGCGAGGGTGGCATCATCGACGAGGAATATCGCGTCGAATATGTGGCCGATCGAGTTCGCACCTTCAGCACCGCCTGGCTGGGACTCACGCTCGAATGCGCGCGCTGCCATGACCACAAGTTCGATCCCATTTCCCAGCGCGACTACTACGGCCTTTTCGCGTTCTTCAACAATGTCCCCGAGCATGGCGAGGATGGACGCATCGCCAATGCGGTGCCGCTGCTGCCTGCCCCCACCCCGCTTCAGCGTCGTGAAATGGATCGCCAACTCGCCGAGATCAAACGGCTCGATCGATGGATCGAGCAGGCCTCGAGGCAAGCCTTGCCCCTTCCCCCATCACCCGCTACCCCGATCCAGGCCCGATCGTCGGCCGGCCGGACTGAAAGGGAAAACACCAACGTGATTTCGCTCTTCTTGAGCTGCGACAACCTCCTCACCCAAGGGCAGCCGTTCTCGTTTCCATCAACCCCGCCGGAACTGATCGAGGGGGTTGCCCAGCAAGCCTGGAAATCGCAAAGGGGTCCGCTGGCACGCCTCGACAAAGGCATCCTCCATTTCACCAAACCCGCCACGGTGGCTCTCTGGATTCGCCCCGACGAGAACAACTCGCGCGACGTGGCCCTGTTCTCCAACGTCAGTTATTCCGGAAATCCTGCCCAACAAGGCTTCGGCAAAGGACAGGAAATCCGGCTGATGGACGGTCAGATTGAAGTGCGCTGGTCCGATTTCTTCCCGGCTTATGCCTTGCGCGTGCGGGGCGAATCCGCACCGCTGCGCGCCGGGGAATGGCGCCATCTCGCCGTCGTTCTGGGAGGAAGCCGAAGCGCCGCGGACGTTCGCATCTTTTTGGACGGCGAAGAAATCCCCACCCGCGTTCTCTACGATGGTTTGACCTCAAAAGACGCGCCGTCCACGCCCTACCAGATTGGCGCTGAACTCACCCCCGGGGCTCCCTCTTTCCAGGGCGCCGTCGACGAACTGAGAATTCTCGGCAGAGCTCCGCGATCAGGAGAGATTCGCGCATGGTTTGCTGAGCATGCCGAGCACCTGGGAACCCGGGCGGGTACGGGTATTCCATCCGGCGCCCGCCATATCACCTCGCTCCGGCGCGCCCCTGCGAAAAGCACGGATGCAAAGCTGCGCGCGAATCTGGAGGAACGCGATCGTCTTTGGGAAAACCACCTGGCCTACCGGCGTGCTCTTCCCTCGACCATGGTGATGTCCGAACTTCCCGAACCCCGTCCCACGTTCATCCTTCGGCGCGGCGCGTATGACGCTCAAGGCGACCGCGTCGAACCTTCCGTCCCCGAATCGACCCTGGCGCCATGGCCTGCCGGGGCTCCGAAGAATCGGCTTGGACTCGCCCGCTGGCTCACGCATCCAGAACATCCGCTGACGGCCCGAGTGGTGGTCAACCGCATGTGGGCGCAGTTATTCGGCGTCGGATTGGTCAAGACACTCGAGGATTTCGGATCGCAAGGGGAATATCCAAGCCATCCGGAACTCCTGGACTGGCTGGCGCGCGATTTCATCGAAAGCGGTTGGAATGTGAAGGGGCTCCTGCGCGCGATGACGCTTTCCCAAACCTACCGGCAAACCTCCGCGGCGCCGCCGGAGTCCTTTGCCCGCGATCCCGAAAACCGGCTGCTCGCGCGCTCCCCGCGATTGCGGCTGCCGGCCGAGGTCCTGCGCGATCAGGCGCTCGCGCTGAGCGGTATGCTTCAGGAATCCCTGGGAGGCGAAAGTGTGTTCCCTTATCAACCGGAAGAACTCTACAAGAACATCGTGGTCGGCGCCGATTATCCCGGCACGCGCTGGAATCTCAGCCGTGGACGCGACCTTTACCGGCGCAGTCTTTACACCTTTTGGAAAAGAACGCTCCCCCACCCCGCCATGTTGACCTTCGACGCGCCGGACCGTGAATTCTGCACCGTGCGCCGATCGCGCACCAATACTCCTTTGCAAGCCCTCATCCTCATGAACGAACCGCTGTTCGTGGAAGCGGCTCAGCGCTTGGGCGCACGCATTCAGTCCGAAGGAGGAATCGATCTCGATGCCCGCCTCCGTTGGGCGTTTCGGCTTGCGACCTCGCGCAATCCATCCGTCTCCGAACTCGTGGAACTCAAACGCGCCATGGCACCCTCTCTCGAGGGCTCTGAGAATCACGCCTATGCTTCGCTTGCCGGCATTTTGCTCAACCTTGACGAAACCATCTCCCGCGAATGAACTCCTCTCATTGCCTCCGCTTTGAATCCGTTTCCTCGCGGCGCGAGTTTTTCGGACGGGCCGGGTTGGGGCTCGGCGCCGCCGCGCTTGCCTCCTTGCTGGCACCGTCCCCTGCCCAAGCCACGTCCGGATCGCGCCCAACCTCCCACTTCCTCCCCCGGGCCAAGCGGGTCATCAGTTTGTTTCAGTCCGGCGGGCCTTCTCATCTCGAACTGTTCGACCCCAAGCCACTCCTCAAGGAGCGCTTTAATGAGGATCTGCCGGATTCCGTACGGCGGGGCCAGCGAATTACCGGCATGGTGGCCGGCCAGGCGCGATTCGCACTTCAACCGAGCAAGTACTCCTTCCAACGCTGCGGAGAACACGGAACTTGGATCAGCGATCTCCTCCCCCACACGCAGCGCATCGCGGATGATCTTCGCGTGGTCCGATCCATGCGAACGGAAGCCATCAATCATGATCCGGCCATCACTTTTTTTCAGACCGGCAGTCAGCAGCCTGGCCGCCCCAGTTTCGGATCCTGGATCGACTATGGTCTTGGATCCCTCAATGAAAATTTACCCGCCTTCCTGGTTCTCATTTCGGTGGCCAGCGACAACAAGGCCGGCCAGGGACTCCTCGCCCGGCTCTGGGGAAGTGGCTTTCTTCCAAGCCGTCATCAAGGCGTCCAACTGCGGGGTGCGGGCGAGCCGGTGCTTTATCTGGAAAATCCGGACGGTGTGACCCGGCCCCACAGGCGCGCCATGATCGACCGTGTCGCAGCGTTAAACCGGCTGCGGTGGCGCGAAACCGGCGATCCCGAGATCGAAACACGCATCGCCCAATACGAAATGGCTTACCGCATGCAGGCCAGCGTGCCCGAGGTCATGAATCTGGACGGGGAACCCGAATCGACCTTCAAACTCTACGGCGAAGATTCCCGCAAGCCGGGCACGTTCGCGCGCAACTGCGTCCTCGCCCGGCGCCTGGCCGAACGCGGCGTCCGCTTCATTCAACTTTATCACCGTGATTGGGATCACCACGGAGGCCTCACCGAACGGATGCCCGTCATCACCCGCGACGTTGACCAACCCAGCGCCGCCCTCGTCTCCGACCTCAAACAACGCGGACTGCTTGACGACACCCTCGTCATCTGGGGGGGCGAATTCGGACGCACGCCGTATGCCCAGGGCGAGGCCAAGGCCGACCATTACGGGCGCGACCACCATGGGAAGGCGTTTTCCCTGTGGCTCGCGGGCGGGGGCATTCAATCCGGACCCGCTTACGGTGAAACCGATGACTTCGGATTCAATGTCGCCTCCGATCCCGTCGAGATCCACGACCTTCAAGCGACCCTGCTCCATTGCCTGGGGCTCGACCACACCCGCCTCACCTTCCGATTCCAAGGCCGCCAATACCGCCTCACCGACGTTCACGGCCACATCGTGCGGGGATTGTTAAGGACGTGAGAGCAGCTTCTCGATCTCCCGGTCGATGAGTTCGGCCTCTTCCCTTTTCCCCAGCGCCACGGCCAGCGGCTTCATCCGATGGTAGATGGAGAGAGGCTCGCCCCAGGTGGGATGATCCTTCAGCACGCTCCGATACAAATCGTAAGCCTCCTGCTTTTTCTGGCTCAAAGCATAGACCCGCGCCAAGGCCAGCTTGAGCCGCACCCGCTGTCCCTCCCGCAATTCCAAGGTCAAGGCGGCTTCGTAGGCCGCCATGCATTCGTCGAAACGCGCGCGCGCATACGCCATGTCCCCCTGCTTCTCCAACAACACCGCGCTCTGCTTCAACTCGGGAATCTTGGCCACATACTGGAGCAACTCATTCGGAGATACTCCGGTTGCCTCGTTCAGGTTCACGACCTTCAACTGCGACCATTCCAGCATCGGATGCCTGGCCTTCTCCAGCCGTTCGTGGCGGTCCTGCGGGCGCTCCGCGAACGGACGGTATAACGGATCACCGACCACGGTGGATTGCCAGGACAACGCCTCCACCGAAGCGTAGGCCGCCTCGGCAAAGCTGAATCCGAAAAAGACGAACCGCCCGAAAAAGATCGATAAATCAGGGGTCCCTTCCAAATACGGTTCGTCGACGGACCCTATCGTCGCCGTCGCGCCCCGGGTGAGCAAGGGCCCCACCCATCGCTCATAGGTCGAGCGAATCGTGGCCCCGTTGTAGGAATGCAAATGATAGGCGAACGCACCCGGCATGAAATCCACTTTCTCGCGTCCAAAGGGTCCGGATACCGCCGGATCATACCAGCCCGCGTAAAACGCGATGTGGCTTACCGGAAGCCCCGGCGGAAAGGTCTCCGGCTTCTCATCCACATAAGTTTCATACCCGAGCCGCCGAACGATCTCGGCCGATTTTCGAATCCAGTCGTCCCCGATCTTGTAATTGCCATTGGTGACGCCACGAAGATCGAAATAGGCCCTTCCCCACAACCCGTCTCGTTCCGCCACCATCGCCCGCTCCACCAAAGCTCGTGCCACTTCCGCGCTGGGACCGTCGATTCGTCCCACCAAAAACAATCCGTTCGTCGGCGAAAGCAGCGCCGAATTCGTCGTTCCCAGCAGAGGATTGGAAAGCGGACCCGCTCGCATGTAGTTTTGATAATAACGCGGCAGCACCGCCAATTCACTGTCCACCGCCGCCTCGTTGCGCCTCAATTCCTCGCGAAGTTGATTCGCGCGTTCCTCCCTCATTCCGGTGTCCTTCCAAATGCGCACCGGCACCCCAAAACACAAAACCGCATAACGCACTCCCGCCGCTTTGGGCAACGACTGGGCCGGATCCGACCTCCGAGTCGTTCCGGCGGGAAAGGTCCAATGCCCCCGTTCCTCCAGAAACTGCAACAAGGGCTTCTCCAGTTTTTCGGAAAAGTCACCGCGGGAAATGATCTCGGACTGCGGCAAATCCAGCCCGAGCCATTGCTCCGCTGGAACGCCGCGACGCTGCCCGTAGAACTCCGCCAGCGCCTTCGATTCCGGCATCGTACGGTTGTAAACGACGACCACCTCACGTCCCCTCGGGTCCTGGGCTTGAGTGGCTGGAAAGAGACTCGATGTCAGCAGAAGCATCCAAACTCGGAGCCTCCGCGCATCGAAGGCATCGATCCTTTGCTGAAAGTCAAGCATCATGGGTACCGGTCCGGCTAGGCCACCTCGATCCTCAAACCGTCGTAGGCCAGCTCCACCCCGCCCGGAAGCTCGGCTTGGTCCCGGTCATGATCGTAGTCATGGGTCAAATGGGTAAAAAAGGTACGCTCCGCCCCAATGCGGCGGGCCGCCGCCAACGCCTCGTCCAAACTCATGTGCGTGGGATGTGCTTCGCGCCGCAACGCGTCCAGCACCACCACGCTCACCCCTTTCACCTGCTCAACCACCTGATCCGGGACCTCTTTGCAGTCGCTCAAATAGGCCAGCCGCCGGACTCCGCTCTGAGTGAACAAAAATCCATGGCTATGCATCCGCCCGTGCGGCAGACGCAGGGGGGTGAGGACCAAGTCCCCGATGGCGAATGCCCCGGCAAAAACCCTGGGATCCGGTCGAAAATATCCGTTGGGCGCCTTCGCCTCGAAGGCATAGGCGAAGACCCGCCGCAAGACTTCCATCGTCTCCCCGCTGGCATACACCGGGAGCGGACCCCCGCGCAGATCGCAAAATCGCCGGCAATCGTCCAATCCCATGATGTGATCCGCGTGCGCGTGCGTAAACACCACCGCGTCCAGCCAGCGAATGTTCTCCCGCAACATCTGCAACCTGAACTCCGGGCTCGTATCCACCACCAGCTTCGCGCCCGGCGTCTCCACATAGATCGAGGGCCGCGTGCGATGATTGCGCGGATTGGCCAGGAACTCGGGAGGATAATCCTTCCCGATCATCGGGACGCCCTGAGACGTGCCGGTCCCCAGAAAAATGAGTGAAAAACTCATCAAATCGAGTCGTTGAGTGGCGCAGCCCGCCCTCGGGCGATGTTTAGCCTTGCCGCATTCAAGCCTTCGAGCAGATTCAACGCGAACCGATTCTGCCATGTTGACCACCCTCCGCATTAAAAATCTGGGTCTCGTGGACGATTTGACGCTGGAGTTTCAGCCGGGCTTCAACGTCCTCACGGGCGAGACCGGCGCCGGCAAGTCCATGGTCCTCGGCGCCCTCAACCTCATTCTCGGAGAGCGGGCCGACCGTTCCCTCCTGCGTCACGGATCCGATTCCTGCACGGTGGAGGCCGTTTTTGATCTCCGAAAATGGCCCTGGCCGTGGCGCGATTTTCTCGACACCAACGGACTCGAACTACCCGCGGATTCCGAATTGATCGTGAAGCGAACCCTGGCCGGGACAGGTGCCAACAAACAGTTCATCAATGGATCTCCCACCTCCCTCCAAATCCTGGCCGAACTTGGCGCCCGCCTCGCCGATCTCCATGGCCCCCATGATCATCAGTCTTTGCTCCATGCCTCGTGCCAGCTCGATCTCCTGGACGACTTTGCTGGTTTGAGAGCGCCGCGCTCGGCTTTCGCTTCCCTCGCCCGCGAACGTCTCACACTGTCCCGTGAACTCACCGCGCTCGATGGCGACGACGCGGCGATCGCCCGCCACATGGACTTGCTCCAACATCAAGTCCGGGAAATCGACGCCGCCCGCCTCCAACCCGGCGAGCTCGACGCGTTGGAATCAGAACACGCCCGCGCCGCCAACGCCTCCCGGCTCGGTGAATTGGCTCAATCCGCCCTGGCCTGTCTCGAAGGCGAAGAAGACGCCCTCCTCGCCCTCTCCGGACGGCTCGGACGCGCGTTGCAAGAACTGGTCCGCATCGATCCAGACGCGCGTCCTTTGCTCGAGTCCCACGAACAAGCGTCCTCCCTGCTCCGGGAACTCTCCCTCGAAGTCTCCCGCTACGCGGACCAAGTGGAACTTGATCCTGTCCGGTTGGCGGAACTGGAAGAACGCCTCGGCCTGATCCAACAGTTGCGTCGCAAGTACGGCACCACGATCGAAGTCATCCTCGAACATCGCCAGACCGCCGCCGCCGAGCTCGCCAAGCTCGAGGGAAGAGACGCCGAGGCGGAGCGTATCCGCGGCGAGTTGTCGTCCAATACGGAGCGCCTGCTCCAGGCCGCCGCCAAACTCAGCCAGGCGCGCGCCGCCGCTCTTCCCAAGTTGAATAAGGCGGTTTCGAAGCAACTGGCCGACCTCGGATTTCTGAAGTGCCAGTTTGAAGTGAGCCTCGCCTCCTCGACCGCGCTTCCCTCCTCCGCGTCGCCGCTGCCGCTGTCCGGACTCGATACCGTGGAGTTCTTGTTTTCCCCGAATCCTGGAGAACCGCCCAAGCCCCTTCGCGCCATCGCTTCCTCCGGCGAAATGGCCCGCGTGATGCTGGCCATCAAAACCGTGCTCGCGTCAGTGGACGCCGTGCCCTTGCTGGTCTTCGACGAAGTGGATGCCAACGTTGGCGGGGAAACAGCGCGCAAGGTGGGCGAAAAGATGCGCGAAATTGGGAACTGCCGGCAGGTGCTCTGCGTCACCCACCTCGCCCCCGTGGCCGCGGCTGCCCCCACTCATTTCCAGGTCGCCAAGGAGGTTCGCCAGCAACGCACCTCCGTGCGTGTCCAGCCATTGCAAGGCGATGAGCGAGTGGAAGAACTCGCGCGTATGCTGGGAGGATTCGACCCAGCCATCCGGCGGCACGCGAAAAGCCTGTTGGAAACCTGATCGTGTTGTCCTCGGGTGGCGCGGCATCCGTCCTCTCGCCTGCCCAGCCTGCGGGGCGACGAAGGAAACCAGGCGCGTGGAGAGCATGGAAGGGCCTCTTTCTTCACCCGCCGGGCGGTCGGCGATACGGCAGGCTGGGCAGCCTGCACCACACGACAGACAATTTCGGGAGCACGGGCCCGCATTCGGTCAACTCGTTTGGGATCGTTTTCCATTCCAGTCGAGTGTGACGTAGGCCGTCTAGCCCTAATGCCTTTCGGAAATTCCATGGGGTTAAAGTGCTCAGATAATGCGGAACTCGATGGGCGCGCAGATCGACTGGTTTCGTCGCAGGCGTGGCCAGCCGGTGACGGGTTGGCGGACGGCCCTTGGGCAACTGCGAGGTCGTTTGCGCT
>VHDF01000088.1 GCA_016871495.1 Verrucomicrobiota bacterium
GAAATGAACTTTGAAAAAGGCGGTGTTGCGCTCGTCCGGGTCGGTTACCGCATAACATCGCTCCCGATCGGCGTGGAACCGGCGAATCTGCAACGCGGGGGTGCCGGGCCGCCGTCCGCTCGCGCAAGAACGCTCGCTGGGCGTCACAGCACACCTCTCTCTGCTCCTCATCAAGTTGATGTTCGTGCGCGAACGCCTCCTTCGCGGCCAGCACCGACATGAATTCGAGTTCAATGCAGACGTGGTCTTGGCGTTCGGCCGCGTCCGGCGACATCTCCAGTCCGAACGCGGCGTAAAAGGCCCCGAGATCCGCGAGTCTGTGCGGTTGAAACAATGGGTCGGCCTTGATATCGCCGTATTCGATTTCGTTCATCGGACAATCCCCCCGCACGGTGTGGCCAAAGCAGGTCACGTGGGCTGAGAGAAAACCTTCGAACGCGTCCCGCGTCAGTTGCTTGGCCAGTTCAGCGGCGGTCAGCATGAAGGAGACGGGGGCGGAATCCGCAAGCGTTTGCACCGTGGAACGTAGCGCCTGCCGGGTCGGATGGCTGGTGAGCCACTGCCAGCTTCCGGGTTCCGGATTCTCGTAAGCCTGGGCGAGCAGCCGGTAAAGAAAAGACCTTGCCCACGCCGAATCGATGCGGGTTTGGAGGGTGATGGGAGCTCCGGCGTTCGCGGTCGGCGCTCGTGAAACCTCTGTCCTCGTGGCGTCGGTTGAGACGGCGGCAGTTTCGGGTGAAGTGATGTGGTAATTCTCGAAAATGGACCGCGGCGGGGCGCATCGGCCGGTGCCGAAGTCCGATCTTCGTGGTGATTCAGATGGAGTTGGCATGTTGGTCGGGGCGCACGTGGAACGGCTCTTCCACGCGCGTTTCGAGGATTTTCGTGCCGTCCTTGGAATACCCGATGATGGTGTCGTCGTACAACGTGAACTTCTTCCCGCGGATTTCGGTTTCAAACACCTTCGGGCCTTCCTTGATCTCGTAGCGGAAGCAGATGCGCGGGTCTTTGCCGAAAAGCTGAAGCACGGCGAGCAGTTCGCGGTCGGGCAAAGCGTAGCGTTCGATCGCGTCATCCACGCCGGGCCCGAACATTTGCTTGAGATAGGCTCGCGGCACCCATCGCGGCGGGATGTAATACCCGTTCGGTTCCGTCCCAAACTGAGGGTAAAGCGGCAGCGCCACTTTCGCGACATGGATGAGATAAAAGAGGGGGTTAGAGCGATCCTCCTTCCAGGCGCCGTCTTTCTCGATTCGAACGAGGCCCTGCAGACGGATATGGCCCACGCAAGCCGACATGCACCGGGTTTGCATCGGCAGGCCGCGTCCCTCCGGATCGCGCCCTTCGACTCGCGGAAAACAGCCGATGCATTTCTCACTCGTGCGCGTGGTGCTGCGATAGAAGGTCTTTTTGTAGGGACAGGCTTCCATGCACTTGCGATATCCGCGGCAGCGTTCCTGATCGACCAGCACGATGCCGTCTTCCGGCCGTTTGTAGATCGCATGGCGCGGGCACGCAACGAGGCACGCGGGATAGGAGCAATGGTTGCAGAGGCGCGCGAGATAGAAGAACCAGGTCCTATGCTGCGGTGCCGCTTCGCCCTCGGAGAAGGACATCTGCCCACGCCGGCTCTTCTCCGCTCCCGCCGGATTATCCTCGAAACGGTTGGGCGCTGACCATTCCTCGTCGGTCGGCAGGTAGCCGAGGGCCTTCTGCGCGCCTTCGGGGCTGATGTTGTTCTTGGCCGCCTCGAAGATGGTCTTGCCCTTGAACTCGCCGTACGGAGCGCGGAGGTCGCGCCGAGTCCCGCCCCAGGTCTGGCCGCCAGGGTTGGCTTTGTCCAGGAGATCAAGCGTCTTGACGTCCCAATGATGCGGATAACCGCCGTAGGGTTTGGTTTCAACGTTGTTCCACCACATCGCTTCCTGCCCCCGGTTGAAGGTCCAGGTGGACTTGCAGGCCATGGTGCAACTTTGGCACCCGATGCAGCGATTGAGATTGAAGACGAAGGCGAACTGCTCGTCGGGAAATCTGGCCTCGTAGGGGAACTCCATCTCCCGTCCGAGTTGCCAGTTAAAGACGTTGCTCATAGTGGGGTGGGTTTAAGTTTCAGTGGGGGGGTGCCCGTGAGGAGCGGGGCGGAGCGCGCCGGAATCAAGATCGGAGCCCGCGGATGCGGGGGAACGGTCTGTGGAACGATGAACCGGGGAAGGCGGATGGGAGGCAACACCGGGCGCCCAATCCACCCGCTTCCCCCAGCGGGCAAATGTCTCAGCGATCATGCCTCGCACGAAAGCCTCGCCTTTGTTCATCATCACCATATGGGGTCCGGTGTAATGCGGGTTGGCGAAGAGCGCGAGCACCTGGTCAGGGCCATAACCCAGGCGCAGGAACTCCTCGGCGAAGCATTGCGTCATCTCCGCGCTCGTATCCTCTTCGGTCAGGAAAGCCACACCGTTCAGTTCGAGAGGATCTTCAAAATCGAATTCGTCTTTAGGCATGAGACGGGTTGTGTTGGGTTCGGGTTGCGATTCAACTTCATCACTCAAAAGTCAGTCCGCCGCCGCCCTCGCCCATCTTGCCGGCCAGGTAGCGCTTCATCACCTCGCTCTCGGCGTTGGGAGACATGCCGTCGGTGCCCCCTTTCCACACGCCCTTGCCGCCCAAGCCGCCATCCTCCGCTTTGGACACGCGCACCAGGCACTCCTTGGGCACCGTGTTGATCGCGTGATTGTCCGCCTCGCCGCCGAAGATGAAACTCATGTTCACTTTCGCTTTGTGGAACAGGGTGTCGGTCTGGTGCATGGGCATGTGCCAGTTGCGGTTGATCGATTGCTGAGACCCGAAGCGGAAGTTCGAGATGTAGCCCTCGTCCTTCAGGGACAGGCCGTCGGGCCGGGTTTGCTGGGCTTTCACGGTTTTTTCCGTCGCGATAAAGGATCCGTGCTTCATCATGACCACGTGATACGGGTAGGCGGCGTTGAGCGTGACCCGCAACATGCAACGGCTGACCTTGTAGAAGGGATCGCTTGGGGTCGCCCCCAGGTACGGGCGGTCGGCGGGATTGGCATCGACATAAACATAATCGCCATCGTTCAACCCGAGATCGCGCGCCGCTTCCGGATTCATGTGAAGCTGATGCTCGCTGACGTTCGGCAGGCGCTTGTCGAGGCGATACGGGTCGCCGAAATTCGAATTCCAAATCAGATGCCAGTCCACGTTCGCCCACGAGGAGTGAACGGAATGCCGCGACTTCGGCGTGAGGCAGTAGAAATGAAATCCCTTCTCCCACAGAAAGTTCTTCGTTTGCTTCGCCTCAGACCATGGCATTTTCACATTGCGAATGGTTCGCTCGTCCCAATGCTCGGCGGTCAGCGGGATTCCATAGTCGTTGGGCCGAACCCAGGGATTGGCGCTGATGATGACGTTCGGCAAATACGGCGTCGCCTCCGGACCCTCGCGGTGGACGATGAAATTCTCGCCGCAACTGATCGCGGTCGGATCGTCGCTATAAGAGTGCAGCCGCCCGGTTTCGGTGTAGAAAGGATAACTGTCGTGAATCTGCTCGTAGAAAGGCACGCGCGGATAGGAACGGAACAGCATGAGGGCGCCGCCCGGCGGACCGTATTTGCCGGCCATGATGTCGTCGAGGCGGTACCCGGCGGTCGTCGTGCAGGAATCGAGCAGGCGCTGGAGATAGACGCGGCGCTGCCCGTTCAGCTCGAAGTGAAAATAGTCCGCAAATCGCCGGTCTCCAGTGATCTTGGCCAAACCGGACGCGATTCCGGCGAGGATGGTCAGATCGTCCTTGGAATCGTACACCGGTTTGATGCCGCCCTTCCAGATTTGCAGAAACGGGTTCGAGCAGCTCGCCGTGACTTCCAGGTCCTGGAACTCGACCCAGGAATTGGCCGGGAGGCCGAAGTCGGACTGCTCGATCGAGGCGGTCATCTGGACCTCGTTTGAAACGATCAACTCGACCTTGGGATTGACGTTCTTGATCACGCCATAGGCCCACTTGGCGTTGTTGATCAGATTCACGTTCGTGAAGAAGATCGCCTTGGTCGGCGTGGGCATGTGCGTCCTGCCGGTGAACACCTTCCGGCCTTCCTTCGGCGTGTTCACAATCAACGGCACATCCCCGTGATTCCAATACGCCGGTTCCTCGTCTTTGGCGAAGGCGTGCGCTTGGATATCGCGCCCGTGCGCGGCGGGATCGAGGTTCGGATGAAAGGGGTCTTCCGCAATCCATCCCTTGAATCCGGGCCCGGTGACCTTGCTGCCCTGGAACAGCGCGGCCTTGTAATTCCCCGCCCAACCGTGACAGCCCGCCCCCTTCCGGTCGATGTTGCCGGTGAGCATCACCGGCAAATAGGCGGCGCGATTCGCCTCCGTCGCGTAGAACCAATGGTTGATTCCCTCGCCTTGATTGATCGACACCGGTGTGATCGTCGCGATGTCCTTCGCGAGTTGCTGAATCATCTCCTTCGGCGACGAGGTGATCTGCGAAACGGTCTCGATGTCGTAATCTTGAAGATGAATCCGATACTGCGTCCACGCGGTCTTCACCTCCACCTCAGGGCCATCCACCAGCTTGATTTTCCAGGTGCCATCGAGGACCGGATCGAGGCCTGCGTTCCAAAGCGCCTCGCCCACCATGTCCCGCGTCAGCGCTTTTGGTCCTTGGGTCTTACTATCCCACACCACGAAATCGCCCAGTTTTTGGTGTTGCTCGTCGGTCAAGCCCTGCACTTTCTTGCTGGGCCCGTTTTCCGGGAGTGTGCTTCGGTAATGGGGGAAAACCTCTGCGGCTCGCAGCCGCTTCAGGTTGTCGGCGCGGATGAGCAGCGGGAAGTCCGTGAAGGCCTTGACGAATTTTTCATCATACCACCGGTTGTCCATCATCACGCGTGTGACACCCAGCCAGAGCGCGGCGTCGGTCGAGGGCCGGATCGGCACCCAATAGTCGCATTTGGTTGAAGGAGCCCCGTATTCGGGCGCGATGATGACGATCTTGGCGCCCCGCTCCATGCACTCGATGAACCAGTGGGAATCGGTAATCTTGTTTTCCACCAGATTCTTCCCGTTCATGATGATGAGTTTCGAGTAGCGATGGTCATTGAAATCGCACTCGGAATTCTGCAATCCATGCACCCACGGCTGGCCGGGAGCCTGATCGCCTTGCCAGGTGTAGTTCGACCAGTTGCGGCCGGCCTTTGCCTCCTCCGGCTTGACACCGCGCACATGCACGTCAAGCAACGCCATCGAATTGCCGAGCCGATACATGCCGTATTTTCCCAGCACCCCCAGCAGGCCCATGCCTCCGCGAAACTTCAGCGTCCGGGTGCCCGCGCCGCCCATCTCCTGGATCATCTCCGGCGGATAACCCTGCTCGGCGAGGAGCTTGGCGCCAGACTCGCCGCTGTAGCGGGTGGCGATGGCCTTCAAGCCCCTGGCAATGTACGAGAACGCGTCATCCCAGGAGATCTTTTCGTACTTGTCCGTGCCGCGCGAGTCGAACTTGTACTTGAGGCGCAATTCCCTGGTGAGATGGGGAAATCCGTCATCGGCCCACCGCTTCCAACCGCGCCGCACGATGGGATGCTTCAGCCGGTACGGTCCGTAGACGATGCGATGGAATGTGTAACCCTTGGCGCAATGCCGATTGCCCCAGTTGAGGGACGCCTTGTTGCCGTAAAGGTCGGCATAGGTGCCGGTGTCGTAATGTTCCCCCATGCGCACGATGACTCCGTTGCGAACATGCGCCGTCACACGGCAATTGTGCGTGTCATTCGGCGCGCACACCCACGAAAAGGTCTGATCATAGGCATACTGGTCGCGATAGAATTTCTCCCAATCGCGATGGGGATAGAACGCGAGCGGATTCGCGACCACCTCGCCGGAGGTTTGCGCCTGCAGGAAACGCAACGGAAGACACTGCGCGGCCGCCACACCCGCGCCCGCAAGGCCGCTGCGTTGAATGAAGTCACGCCGGGAAAGGGGTGAAGTGCTCATGCGAAGGGAGGGTTGAGATTCGTCGCGACCATTTCGTTTTCGTTCATGGTTCCAAGATCAGGCGATACCAGTTGCTGATCACCTTCCGCCCGTTGCGATCACGCTGCTGGCCGTTCCACACCGCACAAGCCACCGGCACCGGCCGCCTCTCGGCGAAATTCACGTCGTCCGCAAACGTGGACTTCAATTCGCGGCTGACCATCACGCTCCAGAACCCGTCGCGCCAAAAGCCCTGGCCGCGGACATTCTGTTCGACCGCAGGCTGCGGCGTGAAGGAGCCGAACCCTCGAGCGTTGGCATCTTCAACCGGTGAAGCCATCTGCGATCGAGCCTGGAGATTGCCCGCGGCCTCGGCGGTGGGAACCTGCCCGCGAGCCTCGAAATAGGTGTCCACATGCATCGAGGGATGCAGCGTGTGCACGTCCTGCCGCTGGCCATCCGCCGTTTGTTGCCATCCCGCCTTCCACATCCAGATGTTCACCGGATGATCCGCGTCGCCCATCCCGAGGAACGGGGTGGTGCCCTTGATCGAAAACTGCAGTGCGACGGCGTCCTGGAAATCCTCCACACGCACCGGAGTGCCGTTGGCAAGGTCGTCGCGCCATTGCAACAGGATGGCCAGTTTCTGCCCGTCGTGCAGCGCCGTCACCGCCACCGTCGGCACCGGATATGGTTCGGGCCAGAGCGGGTTAAGCGGCACCCTCACACTGTCCAAGCTTTCCCACGCCGGATCGGACGGCGTCGCCGGAACCTTGCTCGTCCGCCGCACCTGAATGTCGGCGTCTTCGGGTTGGAGAATATCGTGCACCTCGGCGTCCTTGCGGCGGAGGGACTGAATGTGCAACACGAGCGACCACCGCTCCTCCGGTGACAGGACCCCCGCGCCGTAACCCAACATCGGCGTGCCCGCCATGCCGTTGTGGATGCGCAGATACAAATCTCGCCCGGTCGATCCGCCGCGGAAGGCGCCGATGGTGAAGTCGCGTGGCGGCAAGGGCACGCCCCAGTTGTCTTTCAAGGTCGGTGCGGAGGGTCCATCCCCGGCGCCGGTGTCCCCGTGGCAGGCGTTGCAAGCAAGTTTGGCGAAAAGTTCTCGTCCTTTGACCAGCGCCTCAACGGTCACCCCCGGCTCCGGAGGGACGATCACCGCGGGTTTCAACTCGCCCTTGGCCTTGGCCTCCTCGAATTTGTTGACCCGCCTCCCCGCCGCATCCACATCCGCCGTCAGCCACTTGACATACCGCACGACCTCCCGCCGCTCCTCCTCGGGGAGGTAGGCAAAGCTCGGCATCGAACTGCCTGGCATCCCGCGCGTGAGGGTCTCCAGGAGGTCCTCGTCCGAGGGCAGCGAACCCGCCGGCGTTGAAATTTCGGGGCTTGGGAAAAAGCCACACGGAGGCGGGTCCGTTGCCATCCCCATTGCCCCCGTGACATGCCGCACAATGCGCGTCGAAAACCCGCTTGCCCGTTGCAAGTAGAGATCCACCGCTGGAAGAGGCAGGAGATTGAGCCTTGAGGAGAAGAACCGGGAGGAAGGCACCGCCGACGATGAACCGAAGGAAAGCTCCTGTTTTCATCACTTTCCAATTTACCTCAAGCAAGCTCCCGTTTCCTTGACCCAGGTCAATGCCGGGTCTTGGGGTTCTGCCACGCTGCGATCATGACCCCATTCGACTTTCAGGATCGCCCGTTCATCGTGATCTGGGAAGCAACCCGGGCGTGCGGACTCGCCTGCCGGCACTGCCGCGCTGAGGCAAATTCGATTCCTCATCCTCTCGAACTCACCACGCGCGAGTCGTTCCGGCTGATCGAACAAGTCGCGCGCTGCCGTCCGGCGCTGTTCGTCATGACCGGAGCGGATCCGTTTCGCCGCCCCGACCTCGAGGTGCTCGTGCGCCACGCCAGGCAGCACGGCTGGCGCGTGAGCCTCAGTCCCAGCGCCACACCCGAATTCGCCAGGACCGAACTTGGCCCATTCCGCTCGGCCGGCATCGAACGGATTTCCTTAAGTCTCGATGGCGCAAGCCAGGAGACCCATGACCGGTTCCGTGGCGTGCCCGGGACGTGGAAATGGACGATGGAAGCCATCACCAACGCCGCGCGCGCGGGCATCGCGGTGCAGATCAACACGACCTTTACGCGTCAAAATTTGGGCGAGTTCGACGCGTTCGTCGAGTTGTTGCGCCAACTCCAGCCGGTCCTGTGGAGCGTGTTCCAGTTGGTGCCGACCGGGCGAGGGCGCGCCGATGACTTGCTCTCCGCGGAGGAGATGGAAACCTTGTTCGAGCGGCTTGCGCTGTTATCCCTTGCGGTTCCCTTCGACATCAAAACCACCGAGGGCCAGCATTATCGCCGGGTGCTGCTCCAGCAGTCCCGGGGAGGGTCACCCTCCCGCTCGCGCGCGCCGCTCGGAATCAACGATGGCAAGGGATTCGTGTTCATCTCGCACGTCGGCCACATCCAGCCCAGCGGTTTCCTGCCGCTGACCGCCGGCAATGTGCGTAGCGACGAGCTGCTTGAAGTGTATCGGAACAACCCGCTTTTCCGGGGATTGCGCGATCCGAGCCTGCTCCAAGGAAAATGCGGACGTTGCGAATTCAAATCCATCTGCGGAGGCTCGCGCGCGCGGGCCTTCGCCCTGACGGGCGACCCTTTTGGCGAGGAACCCTTGTGCTCCTACCAACCTCCTCCCCGCAGTCATCCGCCGCAGGACCCAGTCTCCGGCGCGGAGCCGCAGAGGCAAAGGGCAAAGAAGAGGCACTCCAGGCCAAGGACTGCAATGGCTCCAACCCATCCTTCGGACGATCCTCTTCTGTCATGAGCGACAGCGACAGTGCGGCAAACTCCACCGACTCGACCTCATCATGATCAATATCACGAAACTGTATTGCGGCCAGGCCCAGCCTGCGGATGCCCTTCGCTATGGACGCGGCCACGGCGCTCCCCGTTACGCCGCCGAGCGCCGGCCCGTCGTGGTCTGGAACATCACCCGCCGATGCAACCTCCAATGCATCCATTGTTACTCCGACTCCGATGCCCGGGAGTATCCGGGTGAGTTGACTTGGGACCAATGCCGCCAAGTGCTCGAGGATCTCGCCCAATTCGGCGTGCCCGGCGTTCTGCTCTCCGGCGGCGAACCGCTGATTCATCCTCGTTTCTTCGACCTCGCCACTCACGCGCGCAGCCTGGGGCTTCGCCTGACTCTCTCCACCAACGGCACTCTCATCCATCGCGAGACCGCCACACGGTTGAAGGAGCTTGGCTTCGCCTATGTTGGGATATCGCTGGACGGCATGGGCGCCACGCATGATCACTTTCGCGGTCGAACCGGTGCTTTCGAGAAGAGCGTGGAGGCGTTCCGGCATTGCAAGGCCGCCGGACAAAAAGTGGGTTTAAGGTTGACGCTCTCCGCTCACAACGTCGCCGACCTCGACCGGATTCTGGATTTCATCGAAGCCGAGGACATCGATCGTGTCTGCTTCTATCACCTGGTCTACAGTGGACGGGGCCGTAGTGTGGTCGATGTGAGCCACGAGCAAACGCGCTCCGCTTTGGATAAGATTATCGATCGTACGGCGCGCTGGGCGGCTTCGGGCCCGCCTCGCGAAGTGCTCACCGTCGATCAACCCGCCGACGGCGCCTATCTCTATCTGCGATTGCAACGGGAGGATCCCGAACGAGCGGACGAGGCGCTTCGATTGCTGCGCTGGAATGGAGGGGGCTCGCATGGCAGCGGCACGGGCATCGGCAACATTGACACCCAAGGCAACGTGCACCCCGACCAGTTCTGGCAAACGCTGACGCTGGGAAACGTCCGGCAGCGTCCGTTCAGCGAAATTTGGAGCAACCCTGAAAACGAAACCCTGGCGGCGTTACGGCAGCGCACCGGTCGGCTCGAAGGCAGATGTGCGAACTGTCGCTTCCTCCGCATCTGCGGCGGTGGCTTCCGCGTCCGCGCGGTCCAAGTGCACCGCAATCTCTGGGCGCCGGACCCGGCCTGCTACCTGACCGCAGAGGAGATCCGCCCGCCCGAGCATGAAACCGGAAAATCTCAATTCATCGGCGGCCATCAGGAAGGTCGGGGTTGAAGGCAGGATTCGGGTTGCTCCAGCGGGCGTTGACCTCGGTTTGCCAGGAGCGGAGCTTTTTCCGCAACTGGCGGGCTCGGCGCGCTTGCAACTCCGCCCGATTGACACGCTCTTCGGGATCTGAACTCAAATCGAACAATTCAAGCTTCCCGTCCTCGAACCACTCGATCAGTTTCCAGTCGCCGTCCAGGATCGCCGCGCTCGGGGCGCCGCCTTGATTTCCATAGTGCGGATAATGCCAGTAAAGCGGAGTGCGAACCGCCCTTTTTCCCGTCACCAGCGAGCGATAGAATGACCGTCCGTCGAGATGCTGGAGGGGGCGTGGGGGCAATCCCGCGGCTTCGAGCAGGGTCGGATAAAAATCGGGGCTGGTTACCGGGGTGGCATTGACGAGCCCGGCGGGCACGACGCCTTTCCAGCGCATGATCATCGGTTCCCGAATGCCGCCTTCGTAGAGCCAGCCCTTGCCGGCGCGGAGGGGATGGTTGGACGTGGGAGAGCCTTCACTGGTGGACAATCCGCCATTGTCGCTGGTGAATACGACCAGCGTGTGTTCTGCGAGGCCGGCCTGATCCAGCGCCTCCAAGACTTTGCCCACGGCCGCGTCCATCGCCTCCACCATACCGCCGTACACCGCGTGGTCCTGGGATAATCGAACCCGGCGCGGCGGTTCATCGCCAAATCGGTCGCGTTCGGACAGCGCGGCCCGGCGCGCTTGATACTTTCTCTCCAGATCCGGTCGAGCCATCAGCGGGGTATGCACCGAGTAGAAAGGGAAAAAGATGAAGAAGGGACGCTCCCGATGCGTGTGGATGAATCGGGCCGCCTCGGTTGCCAGCCGGTCGGGCAGATGTTCCCCCGGTGGACCGTCGCTCAACCGCGGGTTTCCATAAGGCGAAAAATACCTATTGCCTCCGTAAGGGCCGCCCCGGTCGATTCCGCCGAAGTTGAAATCGAAGCCTTGATTTTCGGGCCAGTGGGATTCGGGTCCCAGATGCCACTTGCCCGCAAAGAATGTCTTGTAGCCCGCTTCTTTGAAGGCTTCGGCCAGCGTGGTTTCCCGGTGGTCCAGGCGGTCGGCATAGGGCGCCGGAAGATGGCGAGTATTGCGCTTCCATTGGTGCGGCTGCGGAGCGCCGATGTAGTCTGTGATGCCCGTTCGTTGCGGATACTTCCCCGTGAGAAGGCTTGCCCGGGTGGGCGAACAAACCGGACAGGCGGCGTACGCCCGGGTGAAACGCGCGCCCTCGCGCGCCATGCGGTCCAGGTGGGGAGTTTCGTAAAAGGTGCTGCCGTAACACCCGAGGTCGCGTTGTCCGAGATCGTCCGCCAGGAAGAACACGATGTTGGGAGGACGCGTTTTGTGGCGTGCGTCGGCCAGGACTCCGCCAGCCATGGCGCAGACGATCCCCAGGATGCCGAGCGCGCGAATCATTCGCGGGAACGGCGCAGTTCCGGAATCAGCCAGGTGCGAATCGCGTGGTGCGAGATCATGTGGCTGGGCGCGACTTCATCCACCACCAGCTCAAAGCGGCCTCCTCCGGTCTTCGCCAGGGTGGTTTGCACACGAGCCGCGTAGGCTCGCAACGACTCCTCATAGGCCGCGCCGGATTTCTTGAGGTCGTGCTGGCGTTCTCCGAAACAACAATCGTCGCCGCGCACGTGAATCTGATACTGGACTCGCTTTCGTCCGGAGCCGCCGAGGACATAGAGTTCAGGATAACCGGCGAGCGAGTAAAAGGCGGGATCGAATTGTTCACGATCACCCACCGAACCGCCCGAGCGAAGATAAAGCGGCATCGTGCCCGCCACGGAGAAGCTCGTGAGAATGCGCGGGTCGAGCGCGGCGCAAATCGTGGTGGACCAGCCGCCACCCGACAACCCAGCCATGTGGAAATGGCGATAGCGAGGAAACTGATCTTCGCGTGAACGCGTCGAAAGATAGTTCAGCCCATGGATCACCGGCTCGACAAAAAACCGCATGGGATTGCCCGGAGTGGGGATCTGGAACATCGCGTCGTGTCCGCCGGTACAATCGCCCGGACGCATATGCGGCATGAACACGCCCAAGACACCGAAACCTTCCGCCAAAAGCGCCCGGAGCGTTCTTTGGAGTCCATAGCCCTTTTCCTCCGGCGAAGGATCGTCGTCGAGAGTGCAGGCGTGTCCATGATGGACGATGACGAGTGAGCGGTTTGGGGATTTGGGGATGAAGTGGTAGGCCACACTCGTCAGCGTGGGATGCAACTCGTATCGCAGTTCGTCCACCCGAGCGAGGTGTTCAAGCTTCTGCACGGGGGAGGGCACTCCGCGGGAGACCGAGGAGGGCAGTCTCCGTTTAGGAATGCCCCCCTCACCCCAAACGTGTTGGATCAAACGCTGGCGGGCCGCGCGGATGTCGCGCGCCGAGTGGAGGCGAATGTGCCGGTCATCCAGAAGCTCCGCGGCAGCGGCTCCAATCCAGGACCAACAGGCCAGGAGGACGCACGCCGCGCGCAGGCCGGAGTGGGTCATGGTTTATCGTATTCGCCAATCGAGCGAATCCAGATGTTGCGGTAGCGGATCGGGTTGTTGTGGTCCTGGAGTTCGATGAACATCTCGGGGGCGTGGGGCTTGTCGTAGTTGCCGTTGGCCTGATGCGGGGTGTTTCCCAGGTACTCCTTCTTATGGTGAAGAATGACTCCGTTGTGAATCACCGTGACATTGGCCTTCTTGGCGATCTTGCCGTCGGCCCCCCAGCGAGGGGATTCGAAGATGATGTCGTAGCTTTGCCATTCGCCCGGAGGCTTGGAGGCGTTGACGAGGGGAGGCGATTGTCCGTAGAGCGCCCCCGCTTGCCCGTCGGGGTAGGTTTTGTTGTTGTAGGAGTCGAGAATTTGAACTTCGTAAATGCCGTTCATGAGCACCCCGCTGTTGCCCCGTCCCTGGCTCGAGCCATCGACCACCGAAGGCGTGGCAAATTCCAGATGCAATTGGAAGTCAGCGAAGCGATCCTTGGTGCGGATGCTGCCCCCGCCTTTGACGGCTTCCATGTAACCGTTTTCGAGTTTCCATTTCGGAGGCGCGCCGTTGCCGACCTGCCACTGGTTGAAGCTCGTGCCGTCGAAGAGAATTTTGGCGTCGGATGGCGCCAGCGCTTGGTGGCTGAACGATTTCCCGGGCGTGACGATGCGGGGTTGGGGACGATCTCCGTCGTGAACGTGCCAGCGGGTGCCGGGGACGAGGGGGGTGTTGGAATAGCCGAGTTTGCCGTCGGCGGCGAAAACCAGCAGGGTAGCGGCGCCGCCCAGCGCGGCCAGGGCGAGGAAACGTTCGAGGGAGTTCATGGAAGACACTTTTCACGCCGACGCAAAAAAGGCAAGCCTCCGCCTTGATCCTTCAGTCGTTCTCATTTTGGTGGGTAGGGCGCATCACTCCGTGCGCGCCGCCTTTGGAAACACCCGGTTTCGGCGCGCAGCGGAGTGCGCGCCCTACCTTGATCCGTCAAAATGAGAACTGCTGTTGATCCTTTCTCGGACCAGGACGATTTCTTCACCGATCCGAGCTCCTTGTTTGACGACCGCCGGAATCAAGTCGAAGGGGTGATGGTCTTTCATCCGGCATTCTTTCGACTTGCTCCCGGGCATGGGCGGGCGCTACCTGACTTGAGATGAAGTTCAGACATCGCCTTGGATCGGTGGGATGGACTCTTTGCCTTGTTTTGGCCGGAGCGGTCCGGTCTTGGGCGCAGATTGATCCCGAGTCCCGGCGTCTTTTGCAATTGGGTTACGACCAGCCCGTTGAGGGGAAGAGTCCGCTGGCGGGCTACGCGTTCTACTACTGGAACGAGCCCGGCGTATGGAGGACGAACCTCACGTTGAGATTGGTGGTCGCTCCGGTTTATCTCGAGAGCGAGTTGGGCGCTCGCAGCCTGCTGGGGCCGAACACGGACTTTGGTTTGGGCGTGCAAGGGGGCGGATACGCGGACAGCCACGCGGAGATCCGGCAGGGCCACTACTACCAGGAAGAGTCCTTCACCGGGCATGGCGGGGATCTCTCGGGCTCGATTTATCATCGTTTCAATCCTGAACAGCGCGTTCCCTTGCATGGGATGTTGCGAGCGGGGGTTCATTACACCGAGTACTCCGCGGGTCGCCACACTTCCCCAACCTTCGTGATGCCCGCGGATGAGCCGAGTCTTCATGTGCGCGGCGGATTGCGTTGGGGAGGGATCGAACCGGTCCTGCACCCTGCTTTGGCCATGGAGCTCTCCGGGTGGTACGACGGAAGAGTTCACGGCGAGGAACTTGCTTTCGGATATGCAGGAGACCGCCGGGTGGAGGCGGCGGCGCATTTGTTTTGGGCGCGGGCGTTGCTGGCTTATACTCTCCCACAGAACCGGATTGGCTGGCAGGTGGGATTCACGATGGGAACGAGCTTGAACGCGAGCCGCTTGGACGCCTTCCGGTTGGGCGGTTCCCTGCCATTCGCCTCAGAATTACCGCTCGATTTGCCGGGTTATTATTTTCAGGAACTGAGCGCCCGTCGATTTCTTCAGTTCTCGGGAAAAGCCCTCTTGCCGATCAACCCGAGGAAAACCTGGAATCTTTCCCTCCATGCCGCCACGGCCCTGATCGATTACACGGCGGGATTTGACCAGCCGGGTTCCTGGCATTCCGGCGGTGGCGGTGGCTTGATTTACCGTTCGGCCAAGGGAGGCTGGCAGGTGGCCGCGGGATACGCGTACGGGATCGATGCCTTGCGCTCGGATGGACGCGGAGCGCAGAGCGTTTCGATCTTGATCCAATACGATTTCACTTCCGGAGAGGGATTCTTCGTGCCCGGATTTCATCCCACCAAATGGCGCGGGTTCGACCGCCTTTTCCGGCGGTAGTGGCTCGGGTTACTTCTTCAAGGCCTTAGCCGCGGCATTTTGAAAAACGCGCCGGACCTCGCTGCCGTCGCTGTTGGGGAAGTTGGAGCGCTGCACCATCAGGACATAGCAGACGCCCAGCTTGGGATCGATCCAGGCTTGTGTTCCCCAAGCCCCGCCGTGGCCGAACGACCCCGCCGAAAGGGCTTCCGCCGCGCCTTCGTGAGGTTCTTCTGGCCCGGTTTACTGAGGGGGACGTCGTTGTCCCGCCGAAAGGGCTTCCGCCGCGCCTTCGTGAGGTTGCCGCAACACGCAGGTGCCGAGACCCCACGTGTAGTGGCCGCCCCGCCGTCCATAAGCTTCGCTTTGGAAGAACCCCGTGGGCAATGTCCCCGTTCGCGAGATGGTGAGCTCCCTCACCGCATCCTCGCTCAAGTATCTTCTTCCCGCACACACCCCCCTTCCCAGCAGCATCTGGCAGAAGCGCGTGTAATCCGGAGCCGTGGAATAAAGCCCTCCGTTGCCTTGGGGCGGACGATCGCGAGGACCGAACTCCGGGCGCGGCGGAACGGGTTCGAGCTGGCCAGTGTCCTTGTTCTTCGCGTAGGCCGTCACCAAGCGGGCGCGCTGGGCTTCGCTCGGGTAAAAGGTGGTGTCCACCATGCCGAGCGGATCGAACAATCGCTTCCGCAAGAATTCGTCGAACGTCATCCCGCCAGCACCTCCACAACTCTCGCGGCCGCGTTAATGCCGCTTTGACAATATTGCCATTTTTCTCCCGGCTCGAATTGCGTCGGACCGGCGAGCCAAAGCGGAACGAGATCCGACAATGTTTTCGCCGTTCTTGCTTCAGGTCCGGACGCCTCACCCAAACCGGAAATATGCGACAGCACTTGCGCCAGGGTGAGATCAGCCTGTTTGCCGGAGGGCGTTTGGAGACGTTCGAACTCCGGCAAATACTTGGCCACCTTGTCCGTCACCTTGAGCTTGCCTTCGTCTTGAAGCATCAACACGGCTACCCCAGTCACCGGCTTGGTCATGGATGCGATCCAGAACAGGGTGTCGGCCTTCATGGGGCGACGCTCGGCTTTATCCGCCAGCCCTGCGGCCTCGAAATGCAGAATCTTGTCCGCGGACGCCACCGCCGTGACCGCTCCGGCCACTTCGTTTCGTTCCACCATGACTTGCATGGCTTGGCTAACGCTTGGCAGCGTCTCGTCAGCGTCGTTTCCAACTGGGTTCAGGGCCATAGAGAACGCCAGAATCAAGGCGGGAGATTTCATGGGCCTTTTCTAACCCGCTCTTCCCTCGGCGGCGATTCCAATTTACTTTCGGTTTGGTTCACTCGAGCGGGATTCGAACTGACCCTCATGCAACGACGATGGATTGACAGTCTCACAGCACGCCCCGGGGACGCTCCGGCCTCGTCGCCTTGGCCGCCTCCAGCATCTCTCCCCGCAGGACCCCGCCCAATTTCAAGTCAGGCTCCACGTCGCCCTGAACTTGTCAGAACGTGGCCTCCGGCCGTTGCTCTCCTGCTGGTTCTCCGCCTTCTCATCGCCGAGGCTCAGATCGTCACCCCTCCGCCGGTTCCGCATTGGATTCGGCACGAGCAAGCCGCGATGGAAGCCGTAGAATTCGCGTTGGACTTTGAAGGGCCGCGCGACTTGGTCCAAGCGGTCTTTCTGGGAGTGGCAGAGGGTTCTTCTCAAGTGTTCATCAACGGCGCGATGGTGGGTGTGATCGAGGGCGCGTCATCGTTGGCAACCCTCGACCTCACGCGCCATGTTCGGCCTGGCCCGAACCGCGTGTTGATTTCGGCACAGGCTTCGGGACGCCCTCCCATGGTCGCGAGTCTCATTGAACTCAATAGCGGCTTGGCCCAACAGGAGTGGATTCCTTCCGGACCTCGCTGGGTCACCCGCGCCATGCCAGGGGTTCCCATGTCCACCCCTCCATCCCCGCGGCCCTGGCGTCCGGTCTTCACCCTCGGGGGCGTGGATGCAACCCCGGGCGGCAATCCTTTCGACCCTCGAAAAGCAATCGACGCCTATAACAGTTGGAAATTGGCCTCGGTGGCCGGAAACGCCACGGACGCCGCCGCGTTGCAATTGCCCCGCGGATTTCGAGCCGAATTGGTGCGCAGCGCCCTGACGGGCGAGGGATCCTGGGTCGCCATGAGTTTCGACGATGAGGGTCGGTTGGTGTTGGCCCGGGAGAAGCAGGGGTTGATTCGTCTTACGCTGCGTCCTCCCGGACTCACGGTCACCTCGGTGGAGGTGATTGACAACAGCTTGCTCGAATGTCGCGGTTTGGCCCATTGCGGGAATTCGTTGTTCGCCCATGCGAACAATTCGAAGTTTCTTGCACGCTTGGACGATGCCAACCAAGACGGATTTTACGAATCCAAGACCGAACTTTTACACACGGAGGGCGGCGTCGGACATGGCCGCAACCATCTTCGCTGGGGTCTGGAGGGCTGGTTGTATTTGGCGCAAGGGAACAATGTGAAGCTGCCCGCGCGAGTGTCGGCAGATTCGCCGCTGCGCCTGTTTGCGGAGGATCAGTGGGTTCCCTGCCCCTGGGATCCCGGCATGTTCGACGGCGACGTGCTGGCGCCCGCCGGTCACATCCTCACGCTCGACCCGCGGCGCCCGGTTCCTCTGCTTTTCGCCGGCGGCTTTCGCAACGCTCTGGATGTCGATTTCAACGAGGACGGCGAGATGTTCACCTTTGACGCGGATATGGAATGGGACGTGGGCGCTCCGTGGTACATGCCCAACCGCGTTTTGCACGTGGTCTCGGGGGGTGACTATGGATTCCGCCGCGGCACGGGCCGGTTTCCCGAATCCTTTGCCGATACTCTGCCCGCCGTTGCCCATGTCGGATTGGCATCCCCCACGGCGGTTTTGTTCGGGCATGGCGCATCGTTTCCACCGCGTTATCGGCGCGCTTTTTTCATTTGCGATTGGGCTTATGGACGTGTGCTGGCGGTCCATCTGGAACCTGATGGAGCAAGTTATCGCGGCACCCTGGAGCCATTCCTGGCCGGGCGGCCTTTCAATGTGACCGACGCCTGCATCGGACCCGATGGCGCCATGTGGCTGATCACCGGCGGTCGAGGGACCCAATCGGGCTTGTATCGAGTCGCTTGGAATGGTGGTGGTGGCGAACCGGAATCCGTCAGCGGGCGCGAACGTCTCGATCGATTGAAGGCGGCTCGCTTGCGCGAGGTCCGGAAGGAATTCGAGTCCTGGCACAAAGAGTTCGAACCCGTCGAGGTCGCGTCGCGCCTCAACAAAATCTGGGAACATTTGAATCACGAGGATCGCTGGATCCGGCATGCGGCGCGGATCGCGTTGGAGCGGATTCCTGCGCATTATTGGCGGGAACGGGCTCTGTTGGAGTATGACACGAGCCGGCTATGGCCCGCGCTGCTGGCCCTGGCGCGGGCGGGAAACGGCGGTGACCTGGAACCCATTCTCAACCGGTTCGCGCTCCTGGCCTCAGTGCGCTGGCCCGGGTTGGACGAGACGGACCAACTGGGTGTCTTGCGCGCTTTGGGGGTTGCACTCGCCCGGCACGGCACATCCGTCGCTAAATCATTTTGGGGTTCCCGGTTCGATCGAATGGAATCGGGAGCAAGTCCCGAGGTGGAACGCGAACTATGCCGCATGTTGGCCTTTTTTGAATCCCCTCGCCTCCTTGATTTTGCTCTCTCCAAGCTCAAAACATCTCGCACATCGGAGGACCTTCTTCATTATCTGTTCTTCCTGCGGAACGCCCGCGGTGGATGGACACTCGAGTCCCGGAAAGTTGTGTTCGAGGCCTTGCGGCGAGCCGGGCAACTCCCGGGTGCGCGAACCTATTACAAGGCGTTGGCCGATGTTCGGAAGGAGTTGATTCAAAGCCTGACCGCCGCGGAGAAGGAGTCACTGTCCACTCTGCTGGACTCGGAGGCCAATCCTTCCCCGTCCGTGAATCCGTCCCCGGTGGTCCGGGAATGGAAGCTTGCGGATTTGGAGCCCTGGCTGTCGAGAGTGAGCGCCGCGCGCGACCCGGAAAAAGGGCGGGAAGCGTGGATCGCGGCGCAATGCGGGCAGTGCCATCGAGCCGGAACCTCCGTGCCCGGTCAGGCGACGCAGGGGCCGGATCTTGCCGGAATTTCGGGACGATTCGGGAGGCGCGATCTCCTCGAACACATCCTGGAGCCTTCCAAAGTCATCGATGAAAAGTATCGGATGCTGGTCTTGCAACTGGAGGACGGATCGGAACTTTCGGGTTTAGTCGAAGGCGAATCAGAAACCGAATGGGTCCTGCGCGAGAATCCCCTGGAAGCCAAGACGACCCGGGTGCTCAAGTCCTCCATTCAAGCGCGCCGTGTTTCCGACATCTCGCCCATGCCCGCCGGGTTGCTCAACGCGCTGACGGCGGACCAGATCCTCGATTTGCTGGCATTCCTCGAGTTCCACGCCCTGCGCTGAACCACTTCCTTCCCACTCGACCGGACTGGGAATCGATCATACCCAACCGGATCCACCCCAAGAGCTCAAGGCGGCCCGCTGCTTGGTCAAAGTAAGGGACAGACATTTTGAAAGAGGAGAAATTAAGGATCGATCCCAAATCCAAGGATAAGGGAGCCATTTGCCCACCAATCACACGAATCACACGCAGATGAAAACAGGCTTTCGACGGCTCGATGAGAATCAGGATTATCGACCGTCTGTATGGAACTTCAGGACAGGAAGGAATTCCCCATCCATCCCTGTGATACGTGGTTGCCCCAGAAATGGCTCAGCCGTTATACCTGTGAAACAGGGATCGATGCTGATTAATTGCCGTTTCCAGGCTTAAGGCCGCGGGTTGGAGGGGGTTTCCGTCGCTTCGGCCAATGCGCTTCGAGCCCGCTGCAGATTGGCACTCGCTTGGTTATCCTTGGGATTGAGCGACACCGCTCGTTCAAAACTTGCCACCGCCTCGCGCGGTTCACCCTTCTTGAGATGGACAAAGCCGAGCAGGTTGTAGGCGCCGCTTTGGCGCGGTTGAAGCGCGGTCAAACGCTCCGCGTGCTTCAGGGCAGCGTCCAAGTCCCCCAACTGCGCGCAACAAATCACAAGGTTTTGAAGGACGGCGGGCTGCAAGGATTCGGACGCGAGAGCGAGTTCGAGGTGCGGCCTGGCTTCCTTGGCCGCGCCGCGTTTCAAGAGGACCGAGCCAAGATTGAACCGGGCGAGAGGATTTTCAAATTGAGCGAGGGATCGGACGAGCAACGGTTCCGCCTCAGTCAATGCTCCTCGATTCTCCAGAATACTCCCCAAATTGAGGAGCGCGTTCGAGTGGTCGGGACTGATTTCAATGGCTTTTCGGAAACGATCCTCCGCAGCTGTTTGCTCCCGACCGTCCATTAGTAGCACTCCCAAATTGTAATGTGCTGAGGCATAGCGCGGATTCAAGCGAACGGCTTCTTCGAGATGCTGGCGCGCGAGCTTCGTCTGGCGGGTCGCGTGAAAACACAGGCCGAGATTGTTATGCGCCCGGGCATCGTTGGGATCCAATGCCACCGTGAATCTGAACCCGGCGAAATCTTGCGCGAATTTTTTTTGGCCGAGCACACGCCGCAATTCCGCGACTTCCGCCGGGTTTTGCGGAGATATCTGAAGGCGCAACGCACACATCTCCTGCTCCGAAAGCGAGCCGTATGTGACGCGTTTCGGTGGATGGTGAGGATTTCGAGGATTGGTCGCAGAGTTGTCGTACCGAAATCGCGTCTTGATCAACGACCCTTTTGGCAGGGCAATCGGCTTGGAAAACCGGTAGTCGTCCTGCCATTTGAAATCCCAGGATGGAATCCGAAGCAGCCATTGCACGCCGCCTTTCGGCAACAGCGCAAACGCCTCGATCTCCTTCCCGATGAAATGTGAGGGACTACACTTAGGGACAGACATATTGCAAGAAAAGCTTGATTTCAATTTGTTGACTCAGTATGGATTGCCCATGAGACAGGCGAGGATGAAGGTTCCGGAGGATCGGGAAAACGGGTATTACCATTGTTTGTCCCGAGTGGTGGATCGACAGTGGAAGTTCCAGGAGGCCGAAAAGGATAAGTTCGTGACCATCCTGCGCGAATATGAAGCGTTCTGCGGGGTTAGAGTCCTGACTTACTGTGTGATGTCCAACCA
>VHDF01000089.1 GCA_016871495.1 Verrucomicrobiota bacterium
GGCATTTATACACCTCCGCGCTCGGAAGATACGGCGCGAATCGCGAACGCTTCGGGTCAAGCAAATCCAGAATGTTGGTGTTGTCCCGCGTGGAAGCGCTGTAATCGAGCCAGCCCGAAACCCAGGCATGCGGCTCCACCGGATTTTGATATCCTGGCCCGGTCAGCCGGTCGGCGTTGTCGTCGGGATAGAGCAAATGGGCGAGTTGCAACTGTTTCAAGTTGCCCATGCACTTGATGCCCTGCGCTTTGGTCTTCGACTTGCTGAGAGCCGGCAAAAGCATGCCCGCGAGAATCGCAATGATGGCGATGACGACCAGCAGCTCAATCAGGGTGAATCCGGCCGGGCGCGGGGAGGTGGTTTGAGTTTTCATAACGGGTTCCGGAATGCAATGGGGAGCCCAGACATTCGTTGCTTCAGACATGGTTACTCCAAACCGGACTTTCCGGCAAGCGGATGATTCGAGGGTTCGATGGGACCAAAAACTCGGAATCGAACGTGCTAGCCCGATTCTTCCCGTCTATGATTCAGTGCTTTCGATGCTCGCGCGTTCCCATCCCATTCGCCGCATCGCCGCTCTCGTCAGTGCGATCGTGGCTTGGTTTTTCCTCCCGATCTCGACTCGGACCGACTCCGACGCCGTCTTTTTCCGCGCCATCAATTTCAACGGTCCCGAGCTGCAACTGGACGGGCATCGCTGGGAAGCCGAAGCTTCAGCCCCGCACCTCAAGGCCACCGGCACCCCTTTCGAAAACCAATCCGTCCCCCTTAAGCCCGGCGCAGAACGCCACCGAGCTCAAATGATCCGGAGCAGCCGTTACGGCAGCAACGTCGAGATCGAAATCTCCGAGCTGCCCGCCGGGCCCTATCAGGTCTTCCTCTACGTCTGGGAAGACACCGCGAGCGAGCGATTCGACCTCTTCCTCAACAAGGAGCGGGTCATCGAAGGATTCCACAGTGGCCAAGCCGGCGCCTGGCGCAAGCTCGGCCCCTGGACAACCACCGCCGATCAAGGCAAGATCCAAGTCCAAGCCAAAGCGCCAAGGCACGGCGCAGCCAATCTGTCTGGCCTTGAAATCTGGTCCGGGCATGGTCCGGTCCCCGAACCCCCGAAACCCGAATTCGCCAGCGCCCCGACCGAGGACCAGACCCGGTTTTTCGAAAGCCGCATTCGTCCAGTCCTCGCCGAACACTGCTACGAATGCCACAGTACGCGCGTCAAGAATCTCAAAGGCGGTTTGGTCCTGGATACACGGGCCGGGATCCGGCGGGGAGGGGACACCGGCGCCGCCATCGTCCCGGGCTTGCCCGAGGCGAGTCTGCTCTATCAAGCGGTCCTCCACGCCGACGCGGCGCTGACCATGCCGCCCAAAAGGAAACTGCCCGGATCCGTCCTCGCCGATCTCGAGACCTGGATTCGCTGGGGCGCTCCCGATCCACGCCCGGACAGCCCCGAGCCCACCGCCTCCCGCAAGAACACCATCGATTGGGAATCCGCACGCGCCTGGTGGGCTTTCACCCCCTCCGACAAGCATCGCCCCCGGCGGCGAAGGACCCGGCATGGCCCAGGAATGAAATCGATCAATTCATTCTTGCCCGGCTTGTCCAGGAAGGACTCCAACCCTCTCCCGACGCCCACCAACGCGAATGGCTGCGACGGGTCACTTTCGATGTCACGGGCCTGCCGCCCACTCCCACGGAAATCGACGATTTTTTGCGCGACAAATCCGCCACAGCCTCGACGCGAGTTGTGGATCGCCTGCTGGCCTCGCCTCGTTACGGCGAACGCTGGGGCCGCCACTGGCTCGATGTCGTGCGCTACGCCGATACGGCCGGGGACAACAGCGATTACCCCATTCCGCAGATGTACCGCTATCGCGATTGGGTCATCCAAGCCCTGAACCGCGATCTGCCCTACGACCAGTTTGTCCGTGACCAACTCGCAGGAGACCTTACCCCGTCGGACTCGCTGGAAGAAACGCATCAACGATGGATCGCGACGGGCTATCTGGCCAATTCGCGACGGTTCGGATCACGGGTGGAAGATTATCCCCAGCACCTGACCATCGAGGACACGCTCGACAATGTCGGCCGCGCCTTTCTCGGGCTCAGCATCAACTGTGCTCGCTGCCATGATCATAAGTTCGACCCTATCACCGCCGCGGATTATTACGCGCTCTACGGCATCTTCCAAAGCACACGCTATCCCTGGCCGGGCATCGAACTCGAGAAACGCCAGCGCGACCTGGTCCCCCTCGTGGCGCCGTCCGAGATCAGCGCCGCCGAAAAACGGAAACAAACCCGCGACCAGGAAAAGCGCCGGCTCCAACGAATCGTCGAAAAACTCAAGGACTCACTGAAAGAGACGCCGAAGGAGCAAAAGACCGCCGTGGAGGAGAAGATCAAGGAAGCGGAACGAGCGGCGAAGGAATTCGCCAAGCTGCCTCTCCCGTTCGAACTCGTTTATGCCGTGGCGGAGGGATCCAACATCAGCGACGCCGCCATCCAGATGAAAGAAGACCCCGCTAAACCAGGCGAAATCGTGCGCCGCCGTTTCCTCTCCGTCATGCCCGGACCCGATCTTCCTTCCGCCGACACCACCAGCGGGCGCGCTTATCTGGCGGACGCCATCATCCACCGCGCCCAGCCGCTGGCCGCGCGGGTCATGGTCAATCGAATCTGGCAGCATCACTTCGGCCAAGGACTGGTCCCCACTCCCAACGATTTCGGGAAGCAGGGCAAACCGCCCACACACCCTGAATTGCTGGACTGGCTCGCGAACTCCTTCATCCGATCCGGCTGGTCCATGAAAGCGGTCCATCGCGCCATCCTCCTCTCACGCGTTTACCAGCTATCGACCGAACGCTCGGAAACCGCCATCGCCCGTGATCCCAACAACGTTACGCTCGCGTCCTACCCGCGGCGCCGGTTGGACGCCGAATCACTCCGCGATACCCTGCTCACCCTGGGAGGGAACCTGGACACCCGCCCGCCCGGTCCCCACCCGTTTCCGCCCGAGCAAGACTGGAACTTCACCCAGCACAATCCGTTCAAAGCCGTCTATGAAACCCGGCGCCGCAGCGTCTATCTGATGACCCAGCGCATTCAACGACATCCCTATCTCGCGCTTTTCGACGGCGCCGATCCCTCCGCCAGCACCGCTTCCCGGACGACCAGCACCACCCCGTTGCAGGCGCTTTACCTCCTCAACGACGGGTTTGTGCATCGGCAAGCCCAAGCGTTCGCCCAAAGGATTCTCCACGAGGAAGCGGCCGAGCCGGACCGGTTCCGCCGGGCTTAGCTCGAAGCGCTCGGACGAGAGCCCGATCCCGCCGAATGGCTGGAACTGAACGAATTTCTAAAAAAGGCTCGCGTGCGCCTGTCAGCTCCCGACATCGACCCGCCCCGGCTGGAACTCCTGGCCTGGCAGTCGCTGATCCGATCTCTGTTCCGGCTCAATGAATTCACGTATCTGGATTGACCCATAACTTCCTTTGCTAAACCTCTGCGCCGGCGGGCCATGCTTCAATCCCTCGCAGGCGGTTCTTTGCTTCTCCCGGGCCTGCTTTCCGCTCTGCTCGCGGAAGAGGAATCGTCCACCGTCGACGCCCTGGCGCCCAAACCACCTCATTTTCCGGCCAAGGCCAAACGCGTCATCTTCATCTTTTCAAATGGCGGCGTGTCCCACATGGACACCTTCGATCACAAACCTAAACTGTTTGCCGCTGACGGCAAAACGATGGGGATTGGCGGAGGTCTCTCGAACCAGCAACGCCGGCTGTTGCGTCCGGGTTGGGAATTCCGGCCCGGCGGACGTTGCGGCACTCTGGTCAGCGATTTGTTCCCCCATTTGCGCGAACTCATGGACGACATCTGCCTCATCCGCTCCATGAAGTCGGACGACAACGAGCATTACCAGGCGACGCTCGCCATTCATACCGGCTCTTTCTTCTTCTCACGTCCAAGCATCGGCTCGTGGGTGAGTTACGGTCTGGGCACGATGAATCGGAATCTGCCTTCGTTCGTCGTGTTGTCCGCGGGCAGCCCCTACGCCGGCACGCAGATTTTCAACAACGATTTTCTTCCCGCCTATCATCAAGGCGTGCGGGTGGTCCCGGGGAAGGAGCCCATCGCCAACCTGGACCGCCGCACCCAGCCGGCGTCCCTTCAGGAACTGGAGCTGGGTCTCGCGAACGCGTTCAACCGCCGCCACCTTTAAGCCCGCGGCCGCGAGAGCGAACTCGCCGCCCGCGTGCGCGCCTTCGAAACCGCCTTCCACATGCAAACCGAGGCGCGCGACATCTTCGACCTTTCCTCCGAAAGCGACCAAACCCTCGCGCTTTACGGCCTGCAGCGCGGCCAGACCGAAAGTTTCGGCTGGTCCTGCCTGGTGGGAAGGCGTCTGGCGGAACGCGGCGTGCGCTTCATCGAGTTGGTGGATGGCAGCTCCAGCCACAACTGGGATCAACATGGCGACATGGCCGAACATGCCCAACACGCCAAAGCGATCGATCAGCCCATCGCCGGCTTGCTCCAGGATTTGAAAAGAACGGGGCTGCTCGAGGACACCCTGGTGGTCTGGACCACGGAATTCGGTCGAACCCCGGGTGTCGATGGCGAAAAAGGCCGCGGCCATCACAGCGCCTGCTTCTCCTCCTGGCTCGCGGGCGCGGGTGTCAAGGGCGGACTCGTCTATGGCGCGACCGACGAACTCGGCGCCACCGTCGTCGAGAACCGGGTCCATGTGCATGACTTCCACGCCACGATCCTCCACCTGCTCGGACTTGACCACGAACGCTTGACCTTCCGGCACGGCGGACGCGACTACCGCCTCACCGACGTCCACGGCCATGTGGTGGACGACCTCCTTGCCTAGCCCGCATGTTCCCCACACGATTGATCCGCGAAGCAGGCTTGCCTCCCGGGTCCCAACCGGATGAACTCTTCCCTTATGAAACTCCTTCTTCGCTGGCTTCCCTTGCCGGCCGTTCTCGTTCTCGCCTGGTGTGTCTCCGGCTGCGCCACCGGGGGATCCGCCACCGCTGCCAAACCGCTCCGAGCTCTGATGATCACCGGCGGCTGTTGCCACGATTATCCCGGGCAGAAATCCATCCTGTCCGAAGGCATCAGCGCCCGCGCCCGGGTCGAGTGGACCATCGTCCACGACCCTCGCACGGGCACCACGGGCAAGATTGAGACCTATCGCAATCCGAACTGGGCGAGCGGCTACGATGTCATTGTCCACAACGAGTGTTTTTCGGATGAAAAGGAGCTGGACTGGCTTGAAGGCATTCTGAAGCCGCATCGCGAGGGTGTGCCTGCCGTCCTGATTCACTGCACCATGCATTGCTACCGGGCGCCGACCAACGATTGGTTCAAGTTCTGCGGCGTGCGGTCCCACCGGCATGGCGCCCACTTCGCGTATCCGATGATGAACCAGCGCCCTGACCATCCGATCATGAAATCCTTTCCCGCCATCTGGAACACACCCATGGAAGAGCTCTACAACATTGTCGAAGTCTTTCCCGAAACCACCGTCCTGGCGTCCGGCTACAGTCACGAGACCAAGAAAGGCGAACCCAACGTCTGGATCAATCAATTCGGCAAAGCGCGCGTCTTTGGCACCACGGTCGGTCACTACAACCACACCTTGCGCGACCCTGTCATGTTGGACGTCCTCACGCGCGGACTGCTCTGGGCTTGTGGAAAACTGGACCGCGAAGGCCGCCCCGTGCGCGGTTATGAAGTCCCCAACGCCCCCGCTGGCTTCAGCCGGTGATTTCTGTGATGCGGGTCCCGTGATCGACCAAGCGCAACGGCCGTCCCTGATGATCGAGGTAGGTGGCGTCGGGCGGGAGACCGAAGTGGTGGTAGATCGTGGCCGCCAGATCGCCGGGCGTCACCGGTCTTTCGGCAATCTCCCCACCGTCCTTTGAGGTCGCGCCAATGACCTGGCCATGACGGTATCCGCCGCCCGCCAGGCACATCGACATGACGTAAGGCCAGTGGTCTCGACCATCAGTGCTTTCTTGCGTGCCGATCCTGGGGGTGCGTCCGAATTCACCCATGGCAATCACGAGCGTCGTTTCCAGCAATCCCCGCTGGTGTAAGTCCTCCACCAGCGTGGTCAACACATGGTCGAAGACGGGAAGCAGAGGGCGCAATCCGTTCCAAATGCCGCCATAGGGAGGAATGTTGTCGCCGTGCGTGTCCCATGTTCCTGAAGCCGAATGGTGGCTCAAATCGATCGTGACAAAGGCCGTGCCGGCTTCCACCAGGCGCCTCGCCAACAACGCCTGCTTCGCCCAATCGTGCGAACCGTAAAGCTGGTGCGTCTTTTCAGACTCTCGGGAAAGATCGAAAGCTTCGCGCGCCTTTGCCCCCGCGACCATTTCGAAGGCCTGCTGGCCAAAATAATCGACCGCCTCCATCTGCCCCGAGGTGTCCATCACGGCCTGCACGCGGTCCAGCCGGGCCGATAATTCCTTCCGATCCCGGATGCGGTCCAACTCCAGCCCGGGCGGCAGACTGAAAAGCTTGTCCACATTCGTTCCGACGAAAGGATCGTAGGCCTTGCCCAGATAGCCACCCCACGCGACATGAGAGCGGTCCTTGAGGTTGAGGACCACATAGGGCGGCAAGCCGCGCTGATTGGCTCCATGCCAGCGCGCAACCTGGGATCCGATGGCGGGATAGAGATGCCCCTTCGGATTGAGCCGGGGCTCCGCCTCCAGATTCGCCGTTTGCATCACCATGTTCGGTTCGTGATTGCTTTCCCGGCAATCCACACTGCGAATCAATGTGAACCGATTCATCATGACGGCCTGCTTGGGCAAGTATTCGCAAATCCGCACGCCCGCCACTTGAGTGGGAATGGATTTGAAAGGACCCCGGTTCTCCGACGGCTGATCCGGTTTCATATCCCACGTGTCGATGTGCGATGGACCTCCGGTCATCCAAAGCAGGATGACCGAGCGACCCGTCCGCGCACGGACGGAAGGCAATTGGGCGCGCAACCTCAAAAGGTCCGGCAACGTCAGACCCGCCAGACCCGCCAAACTGGCCTTGAGCATGCTGCGACGATTCCACGCCCAAAGTCCCTCGCGCACCCGCGGATGAAGCGAGACGAAGGCGTGTCCTCGATGGTGGGTGTGGGATTCCAAAACACCACGACCCTATCCGGATCCACCGCCTGAGGTCAAACCTGCCTTCCTCGCCTGCTCGCCCTGCAATCAGGGTGGGAGCTGTTCGTGCCCGGTTCGTGGCGGTGATACTCCCGTTGGACGAGGGTGTCTTGGCGCGCAGGAAGAAACTGCTGGCGGATCTCAAGTCCCGCAACCGCACCGTCTCTTGCGAGGATTCTCTCATCGCCGCCACAGCGCTCCCTTTCCAACACACCATCCTGACCAGCAACCCCGCCCATTTTGCTCCGACTGGAGCGGACGTCCTTGTAAGCCACAACCGGCGGGCCCCGTCTCGCGGCGCCTGAACAGATGAGCGATGGGGCGGCGGACGTGTGAAGCGACGTTTATGGTCTCGGGGCAACATTGTATCACGTGCTGACCGGGCGTCCCCCGTTTGCCGCCGCCACGGCGCTGGAAACCCTCCGCCTCGCGCAGGAGGTCGATCCCGTGACCCCCTCCGCATGGAGCCCGTCGATTCCGCGCGATCTGGAAACGATCTGCCTCAAGTGCCTGGAGAAGGATCCGGCCAAGCGCTACGCAACCGCCCGGGAACTGGCCGATGAGCTCGAACGATTCCTCAAGGATGAACCGATTGAGGCACGGCCAGTGTCCCGTGCAGAACACCTCTGGCGCTGGTGCCGGCGCAAGCCCTCGCTCGCCAGTTGCTCGAACGGCATCGGCCGGGAGGGACGACTTCCACGTCGTCCCTGACTTCTTCATCGTCGATGTGGACGGGAGACCTGCCGATTCGGCGATCGCCAGCGACCACCGAACAGGAGCCATCCAGTCCAGACACCTTTTCCCTCGAGGAAGGCAGGAAAATCACGCGCCTGAAGGGCCACTTGGAACCCGTCATTGCGCTGGAGTTCTCTGCCGATGGAGGCTGGCTTGCTTCCGGGGATGCTGGTCAAGCGATCAAGATCTGGGATTGGGCGCGAAACAAAGTCCACCTGGCGTTGACGAATGATGAGGGATATGGACTCACCATCATGGCTTTCAGCCCGGACCGCGGCGCGCTTGTGGTGGGAGATGCAACCCAACAAATCAGATGTTTCGAAACGGCGGGCGGCCAGTTGTCCCAGGTGGGTCAGGGACATCAGCGGGGCAACACCGGTTTGGCGTTCGCTCCCAATGGCCGGTCACTGCTTTCGTCCAGCATGGCCGGCACGGTCCGCGTTTGGGATTGGCCTGGACGATGTACGTCCATGAAAACGACGACCGCGTGCCCCCGAACAATGTGGATCTCGGGTGGCTTCTTCAGCACGCCACGACTCCGAAATAAAGCTCCCGCGGAGCCCGGAGACCGAAAACGGGAGGGCGCTTCGCACCCGGATCGAAATTCCCAGTTCGAACACATCAACCGGCAGGTGCTCACGTTCCAGCGCGACTCCCAACCCGTGATCTCCTTGGACATAGAAAAGATGGTATGGGTTGGTGAATTCAAGAATCCAGGGCAGGAATGGGAGATCAAGGGAAACCCCACCGCGGTGGACGTCCGTAAGTTCACGGGAATGCGGGCACCATCGTCATGGGCGTCATCCGCAAAGGTCCTCTGAGATGGATACTCGTCTGAAAATGCAGAACACCTGACCACTTCAACTCACGGGTCCGGCAAACCCACGCCTCGTCCTCGAAGCCACGTCCAGCCTCTCGTCACCCTAAAGGAAACCGCTCGCGGCGGATACCACCACGTCGTGGCAGCCATGAACGGGCAACCGCCCGGTCCGGGGATCGATAATGGGCTCGTCCCACTCTCCCGCGATCGAACTGTGCCTCCGCACCCCCGAACAAGCCGACAAGGCCACCGAGGCGCCGATGTCGATGCTCCAAGCACCTCCGGGCGCCGCGGGACTCTCCAATTGAATCGGCCATCGCGATCCACGGATGGGCCCCCCCTTGCACCGCTTGTTGCGTCTAAAGTCCACCATCACGCAGGCCAATCCGTGCCATTCGGCCAATTGCACAAGACGATCCGTGGCGTAAGCTTGTGCCAGAGTATCAAGATCGAGCCCCATTCCCACTTTGGGTGGAAAAACTCCGCCCGCGCATCGCTTGAGCTGGTGCCATCCCACCAACTGACGCGCTTCTTCGATTTCGTCGGTTGTCGGAGGAATCGCCTCCCGCCCGGCTCGCATCCAGAGCTCGGTCAAGGGCAGCACGGTGGGATCAAACGCCCCCTGGGTGATCAGCTTCAATTCCTCGCAAACACTCAACATCCGCTCGGCTTCGTCATCGAGCACCACCCAGGAAGATTCGGCCAGATGATTGATTCGGGAAACGAGGCTTCCGGGGTGATGACGCGCGAATTTCGCTTCGAATGCAGCCAGCCAGGGAATGGCTTGGCTGGCAAAGGCGCTCGCAGCGGGCTCGCAGCGGGTCTCGTAGGTAACCCGGCACCACGAACCCAAAGCGAGAAAAGTAAGACTCGATCTCTCATCAGTCCGCTGTTTGCGAACCGATGCCCTCATGCGATCCCACACGTTCAAATTTGAACCTCCCTCGGACCCAGCCCAGACGGGTGCTTCCGCAATGCCTTGACTTGCCTTCATGCAGACGGACGTTCCCGCAAACACGCCACTCGTTCCATCCCAGGAACTTCCTCATGTTTCACTTCGCGGAATGTCCTAAACCAGTGCATGTTCAATCACGCCGACCGCGCAGCCTGCAGCCCGCTCGCATCTGTGAAAAAGCACGGGACATGCCATCCTGGAAACTGCACAACACACTCCAACGCAGAAGGTATCGATCGCATTCTTGGGAAGGGATCCCAACCTCACCTCCATTCTCCTTTGGGGGAGCGCGGCGGTGTCGTATACCAGCCGCAGCGGGCGGACAGGTCGGAAGACTCCAGATTTTGAAGCGTGCGCCGGCGGGTCGAAGGACCACCCAGCCGCGCTCCGGGCCAAATTGAGAACGACTGTCAAACTCACCTCGACACTGTGCGTGTTCTCAGGCTACAGTATTGCATCGCACTCACCTCCCCGCGCCGGATTCTCATGATCGAGCCGCCTGAACACCTTGAGATGTGGCACTCTCGCCAGGAGCACCGTTCTTGAATCCCGCGCCGAAAACTTCACCCCTCGTCGCTATGAAACCCTCCTCCCTCCATCCCCCCGCCTCCCGGGCCTTCACCCTGATCGAACTCTTGGTGGTGATCGCCATCATCGCGATCCTGGCCGGGATGCTTCTGCCGGCCCTCAGCAAGGCCAAACAAAAGGCGCATGGCATCGCCTGTCTCAGCAATGCCCGGCAAGTCATGCTCGCCGGAAAATTGTACACGGACGAGAACTCAGGGAAACACGTCGTGTCCTATGTTTATCCTCCCTACACCAAAGGCCTCATCACCTGGTTCCAGCTTTTGCAGCCCTACTTGAGCTCCACCAATGTTCTTCTCTGCCCATCGCGCAAGGAAAAACCGCTCAACCTCGAGCGCTGGGAGGGCATCCCTGTGACCGCGCCCACCGTCACCGATTTCGCGATCAACCACCAATTCGCGGGCGAACTCAGCCATTACGTGCCCTACGTCCACCGCACCGAAGCCAACATCCTCAACCCGGCGGGCACCATCTTCATCGTCGATTCAGGCACGCGCGCATCCGCTTCCCGCAAGCCCGCCGTCACGGCAACCACCCCCAAGAAGCCGGGCGCATGGATGCTCGGCGACGTGCAAGCCGGCCAATGTCCCGATTGCGTCACCGGCGACAATCCCAATTGGTGCGGCCCCGCCCTGCGCCACAACGAGCGCAGCAACAATGGATTCGCCGACGGCCACGTCGAATCCATGAAGGGATTTTGGTATTACGCCAACACTCCCTGGCTCGACCCGGCGCGAGGCGGCCCGTAACGGGGATGGCGAAGATCGATTCCGGCGGCCAGCGCCCCGGCTCAATATTGCTGAGTGGCCTCTGTCTCGGTGACCGGTCGATCGATCTGATCGCTTGTCAACTCGACCGCGAATCGCACGTCCGCCGCCTTCGTCGCCTTGATCACCAGTTTCCACGTCGCTGTGGCTTTGGGCGCCAGGCTGGCCAGCGGCTTGATCTGCACCATACCTTCGTGCTGCTCTATTTCGGTGGGTCCTTCACCCGACACAAACTCCTGCGCAGCCTCCAATTTGCAAACGAGTTTGATCCGGGTTCCGGGTGATGTGCCTTGATTGACCACCCGAATCTCGTAGGTCAAATTCGAGCCCACCTCGATCGGATCCTCCAAATCGATCACCTCGAGCAAGATCGCCGCAATTCCCGAGACTTGGGCAACGCATTCCGACCCAACCGGAGCCGAACACACGCCTCGCGCTTCCGCCCGAAACGCCACTGCCCCCGGACTTCCCAGCACCAGTTTGACACACAACTCGCGGCTCTCTCCCGCTCCCAGCGCGCCGGCCTTCCACCGCACCTCCCTGCCTTCAATCACTTCCGCCGTCGAGGCCTCCACGACGGTGGCGCCCTCGGGCAACGGCGCCCAAACCGTGACTTGTTCATCGGCGGCGGCTCCAGCGTTCCAGACCCGCAAACAGAATTCGAGCGGACGTCCAGCCCAGGCCGCGGACGGCGCCTTGCACTCCAAACGGAGTTCTGCCGACTTCACGTTCAGAGTCGTCGCCGCGTCCGCACGCGCGCCTTGTGCGCTCGTGACAACCGCCCGGCTGTGATAGACGCCGTCGTGCGGCGCGCTCAGGGAGTAGCGAAAGGCCTGCCCTTCCCCAGGCTTGAGATTTCCCACCGCAATGTTCAGCAAAGCTCCAGGATTCCGCGTCTGCAATCCGTCCGCCATCGCCTCGCTCAATATCACCTCCGTCAAAGGAACCATGCCCGTATTGCGAACTTCCAACACCTGCTCCACCACGTCACAGCGGCGGGCTTGAACCGGCCCCCGGCGCACCAACGAAATCGCCGGCGGCGGCAGCACCAACTCTTCCACCCAAAAATTACTGCAGGCCTTGGGGGTAATGCAGCGGTAACGACGCCCTTTGGAATCAAATTCAAACGCGTAAGCACTGATCGGCTCCTTCCCCTCCCAAACCACGTCCCACAACACGATCGGCTGGCCATTCCGGCGTGTGGACATATACGGCATCCGTCCGCCAATTGGGATCGACCATTCCTCAATTTCGGCAACTGCTGCCGCCCGGCGAAAGTCACCGACGTCACCCGAATACTTGCCCTGCCGCAGAATCGATTCCACGTCGGCCTTCAACCGGTCCGATGTCAGCCGTTCGCGAAGGTCCGAAGGCACACGCAAGGGGTCCGCAAATCGAGTCGCGGGATTCCCCAGACGGGTGGCGCGGTGCTCGGCCCGCGCAGGCAGCGCCAACCCGATGGCTGCCACCAGCCAGGCATACAGAATCAAATCAAGGCTTCGAAGCCTACCCCAACCCCGCCGCCCGGAGTCGGGAGAGCCCCGGTTCACCGCAACTCAATCCACGGTTTTGCTGCTTCGCATCGAAAAGTCTTTCATAGGACGAAAGGTCTGGCCCAGGCGGCACTGGACTCGACAGGGACCTGGCCCTTGCCGGAGAGGAACGCCGCGGATCATGGGACGATACCGGTGTCCCGCCCCTCATTAAGGCCAAAGGGACAATCGTGGATCCCGCACTTGACGCGTCCCAGGACACGCCCCGTGCTCGAGGGCGAATCCCCCAATCCACACAAAGGGGAGTCGTTTGCCCACGAATCACACGGATGACGCGGATGGATGGAGAATTCCTCTCTGTCCTGGAGGCCCATAGAGACGGTGGATCATCCTGATTCTCATCGAGCCGACCGAAAGCCTGTTTGAATTCGTGCAATTCGTGTGATTCGTGGGCAAATGACTCCGGAATCCGTGGATTGGGGAAATCCGTCCCACCTTGAGCCGCACCCGCTTGGCACCCTATCATCCTCGTCCATCTTGTTCCGCGTCATCCTCCATCTCGATATGGACGCATTCTATGCTTCCGTGGAGCAACGCGACACCCCCGCGCTGCGCGGACTTCCGGTGGTCGTGGGTGCCCCGCCCACCCAGCGAGGAGTCGTGGCCGCCGCGAGCTACGAGGCCCGCAAATTCGGCGTTCGCTCCGCCATGCCCAGTGTCACCGCCCGCCGACTCTGCCCCTCGGCGGTGTTCGTCCGCCCGCGCATGGACGTCTATCGCGAGGAATCACGCCTCATCATGGGATGGGTCGCCTCGCTGGCGGGAAACTTGATCCAACAAGTGTCCGTGGATGAGGCTTATGTCGATGTGACGGGACGGACCTCGGGGAGCACTCACGACGATGCGCTTCGCTCCGCCATTCCAATCGCCCAAGCCTTGAAGGCAGCCATTCAGGAGGCGAGGTCCCTGACCGCCAGTGTCGGCATCGGCCCCAACAAGCTCCTGGCCAAACTCGGCAGCGATTTCAAAAAACCGGATGGACTTACTCTCATCCTCGATTCCGAAAAGGCCGGTTTTCTGCGCCCGCTCCCGGTCCGCTCCCTGCATGGCGTGGGCCAGGTCACTGAATCACAGCTCACGGCCGCGGGGATCCGCACCGTGGGCGACTTGCAGACTTTCACCGGTGATCTGCGCCCGTTCGTGGGATCCTGGGCAGCGGAGCTTCGACGGTTCGCCATGGGTGAGGACTCCCGTCCGTTGGATCTTGGGGACGAAGTCAAAAGCATCAGCTCCGAAAACACGTTTCTTCAGGATACCGAGGATCGTCCGACCCTCCGTGCCTGCTTGCGGGAGCAGGCTGCTGAGATTGCCGGCAAACTGGCACGCCAGCGTCTCGCCGCCAGGACGGTTCAAGTCAAAGTTCGCTACGGAGATTTCACCACCTTGTCGAGGCAGATTTCCTTGGAGGAGCCGATCGTTCAGGCCTCCGATCTCTATCGGCTCGGTTGCTGGCTCCTGGGAAGGGAAAAGCTGGTCTCGCGTCCGCTCCGATTGATCGGACTGGGCGTCAGCGGACTCGTCGAGACGCGAGCGCGGCAGCTCTGGTTCGAGCTGGGCGGTCCCTTCAGCCGGAAGCTGTCGTGAACGTGAAGCGCGGAGAATCGGCTCGAATGAGGCGGCTCATTCCAAGGTGAACCATTGAGCTTCGACCCGGCGGTTCTGTTCGCCGTCCTTGCCCAAGGGTTCTTCCCAACCGCGCCCGACGATCTCGAGCCGAGCCGCGTCCACGCCGTGGCGCTGGGAAAGCAATCGCTTGACCTCACCCGCGCGGCCGCGGCTGAGTGCCATCGCTTCCAAAGCTTGTTTCCGCACCATCGCCTCGCCTCCCATGCGGCGAAACTCCTCGACCTTCGCGTTATCGACGTGGCCCCGCAGCATCACCTTCGAGCCCGGGCTGACTTGCAGCAGCCGCTTGACCGATTCCAGATTCTTGAGGTTTTCGGTCGCCTCGATCACCAAATTGCTCGAGTTGGGTTGAAACAAAAACCGGATGTTTTTGCTCAGCAACGGATCGCTCTCCACCACGCCGGTGGACGCGCCGCGAATGGGCGCGATGACAATGCGCTCGTCCTCGAAAGCTTCGCTCTTTTCGATCGCTTGCAGGTGCCTCAAGTCCAAGAACCGGTCGCCATCCACCGGCTCTTTAAGCAGCTCGGATCCATAGGCCAGCACCGCCGCCTGATAAATGCCGCCGAAACTGCCCGCGGATTCGATGGCGCCCGAGAAAAACGCCAGATTCTCAGGCAGATTCGAAAAATGAACTTTGGCCAGTTCGGCACGCGTCTTCTCTCGATCCCACTTGAAGGCGCGCCCGATGGCGTCGAGATGCGCCGCCGCGTTCCCGGCCACCATGCGATTGCCTTCCAAAATGCCCTCCACCAATCCGGCCATGCGCCCCGCATTCTGCTCGGCATAACCACGATTCACCACGAGCACGTCCGCCACGATCAAAAGGTTGGCCGTCGTGGCCAGAACATGCGCTTCCCCGGCACTCGAGCGGGCCACCTCCGTCGTCTTGGGCGCCCAGGTCACACAGCCCGCCAAACCCAGGTTTGCTCCCTTGAGGTCGCGCAAAAACAAATCCCCGGCGGTAAAGGCATCCGTGCAATAAATCAAATTCAAAGCCTCCGGATCCTTGGACGCTTCGAGCGACTCCAGCATCCGCACCGGCAATCCCGCTTCCTGGGCGAGATAACGGATGAAGAAATCGGCCTCTGTGAATTGCGCGGTGGCCAGCGTCTTGCCCTTCAGCGCGTTGACGCGGCGAATGTCTTTGCGCACCACCAGGCCGTCGGCGCCACGCGAGAAACCGATCTGCAAAGGGACCACCGCGTTGAATTGCCTTCCATAGACGGCCAGCACATCAGCGGTCGTGGCCGATGCGGCGATCTTGCCCGAGTTCAACGCGCTCCAGCTTTCCTCCTCGCTCAGGGTAATCTTGACCTTGAAACCGAATTTCTTGTGAAAAATCGATTGCTCGGACGGCTCAAGCCCGCCATTGGCCACAATGATTCCTGCGTAGCCGGCATACTCGCTCAGCTCCAACTCAAGGATGTTGCTTTTCTCCTGATAGACTCCGGCCGGCCCCAGCCGCGGCACCGACGTTTGAGTGTCGGCAAGTTCGGCGTGGCGATCGGATGCGGCGGCGGCCGGTGCGGCGGCCCCGGCGGGTGCGCGTCCGATTGAACCATGTTCATCTTTTTCTTGTATTCCTCGAAAAGCATCGCCCCGCGCGTGCGCCGCATCTCCTGCTGGCGGGCGATCCCGGAACCCATCTCTTTCGCCAGGTCGAGCGTCGCCCGCATCTGCCCTTCTCCAGAGGCGGCCGACTGGCGGAGCTGCTGCATGGATTGCGACATTTCGCCCCCCATCATGCCCTGCAATTCGGTGATGGAACTCTTCATCATGCCTGCCAGTTGCTCCAAAGAACGGCCCACCGCAACACGTGCCTTCACCGCCTCGAACTCGCGCTGGAATTTCTGAATTTCGCGCAAACTTTGACCGATGATCTCCGTGTTTTGCTTGTAGAGCTGCTCCAGATTGTCGTGCTGAGAGCGGTTGTCGGCGAGGTCCTGGTCGATGGTGGCCAACTCCTCGGCATAGTGGGCTCCGTTGGCCGCGTCATTGGCCGCCGCCGCCGCGCGCAACATCCCGGCAATCTCCTCGCGCTGGCGCTCCTGGCGCTTGATTTGATCCTTGAGCACGGCGATTTGCCCCGCCAGTTGCCCGTTTGCGTAATGAGCCTTGTCTGCCTTGGCCTTCGAATCTCGAATGCCCCTTTCCACCACGGCTTGGTTGATCGCGTCGGTTTCCGTGGCCTGCTCGGCCATCAGGCCCAGCCAGATGAACAATCTTTTGAAAGCTCGGATCATGATTTTGGGGAGTTGGAGTTATGAGTTGAAGGAACCAGTTCGGATCGGCTTCAGACCGGACTCTCTCGGGATAAGGACACCCGGACGCAAGGCATGTCAAACCGGCACTCCGCTTTGGAATAGCAGTTCTCACTTTGACTGATCAAGGTAGGGCGCGCACTCCGCTGCGCGCCGAAACCGGGTGTTTCCAAAGGCGGCGCGCACGGAGTGACGCGCCCTACCCACCAAAATGAGAACAGCTGGCTTTGGAATTGACCTTGTTGGCCTCGTCGGATAGCAAGAATCCCATCCGCATCAGCCAATCCGCCTTTCCTCGGGTGTTATGATGACACGCTCTCGCTCTCTCCGAAATGCATTCACGTTGATCGAACTCCTGGTCGTCATTGCGATCATCGCCATCCTCGCCGGCATGCTCCTGCCCGCGTTGAGCAAGTCGAAAGCCAAGGCCCAAGGCGTCAAATGCATGTCCAACTTCAGGAACTGGACCATGGCCACCACCATGTACCTTGGGGATTTCGACGACAAGCTCCCGTTGTTCGGGGAATCTTCTGCCGATTATACCAAACCGTTCTGGCACGCCATGCTGGCGCCCTACGTGGTCAAAGCCACCCAGGACAAACTCATCTTCAACAAGACGGACATCTGGACGAATGAGGTCCGCATGTGCCCCGGCGGCAGTTTCGGCCCCATCGATTTTGCCCGTGGCAAGGAAGCCTCCACGCGGGGACGCTGGAATTCCTGGATCGGAGCTCATTTCGGGGCTTTCGGCAATCCGCTCTCGGGACCTTTTTACTACGGCGACAATCTCAAACCCATGCGGGTGTCGCGCATCGGCAAACCGTCCGACGCGCTCATGCTGATGGATACGTACGATCATTACGTGTATTCGCCAGTGGAGAATAGCTACAAGTTTACACTGGACCTCAATCGGGATGGCAAACTCGACACCATGGCCGCCTATCCGGATGTGCCCTTCAATTTCGCGCGCGCCACCGTCCACAGCAAAGGCGCCAATGTGGCCTTGCTCGACGGCCACGTCGAACGCGTGCCGTTCATCAAATTGTGGGACGTGGATAAATCCGGCAAAGTCCTCCATTCGTTCTGGTACATGGAAGACTGAGCCGGTCACGGATTTCTCCACGCCAAGTCGGCATGGTCGGTCCGCCCCCGGCCTCGCGCAAAGTCCCAGTACTCCCGGTTCGCGAATCGCCTCGCGTGCCCGTCCACAAACAGGAACTGCGCCCCGCCACGATGAGCATTGGTGTGAACGTTGTTCTGCTGGGCCACGGCGGCCCGCCGCCCGTTGTCAAACATCCAAACCAGCCTCGCGGGTTCCAAAATGGATCCAACGGTGCGCCGACGATCCTGAGATCCACTGCCATCCACGTGCTCATTGACGCAATAGTGGAAGAGGTTGAGTCCGTTGCTGCGATTGGTGCTGCCAGGACAGATCCAGAGGGATCGATCCAGCGGGGCCGATGCATTCGTGCGCCAGGGCCGCGCATGATAGGGAGGCCGCAACCCCAGGGTTTCCGGGACCTGCACATACCAGCCGTGACGCAACTCGCCGGGATCAGGTGATGGATCACCCTCCGGCGGCAGGAAGTCCAGGTGGTCGGCAGCGTAAAGATGCAGCCCCAGCCCCCATTGCCGCAGATGATTCAAACAGGTGGATGATCGAGCTTGGAATCGAGCTCGCTGCAATACGGGCACCAGCAGTCCCAGCAATAACGCGAGGATTCCCATCGCAACAAGCAGTTCGATCATCGACCAGGCGTTGGAACGCGTGCACGCGGCACGGCGAAGCGAATCGGTCAACACGGCTATCTTCCTCCTTTCGTCCGCCGAAGGGGCGAACTTAGGGACCCTCGCACGAAACCGATCGGACAGGCAAGCCGCATTCGGTGCATCCGCGAGTTTTCGGGGCGCGGCGTTCACGCCGCTTCCGGGCGTGTCTTCAACGGGGCAGGGCAGTTCAACGCGCAAGCGTGCTGCCAGGGCGGCCCATGGAACGAGTGGAGATCGCCAGGGGAGGGTTTGGGCGTCCGGATGCTCCATGCACGGCGCGCTCGGGCTCCTTGCGGAGGGACCAAGCCGCATCCAGTGCGCCCAGAGGTTGTCAGTGACCGGGTTGTCCTGGTAACGCAGACAGCCCTGTCTGCTGTAGCGCAGGCTGGCCAGCCTGCGGGGCGACGAAGGGAACCCGGCGCATGGAGAGCATCGAAGGGCCTCCCTCTTCACCCGCCGGGCCGCCGGGCCGTCGGCGATACGGCAGGCTGGGCAGCCAGCGCCACACGACGGACCACTTCGGAATGCACGGAGCCGCGTCGCTTCTCCCCCTTTTTGCTCGACGGCTGAAAACGATGTTTCGAGACTGCGCCATGCCGGAAACACTTCGCATCGGTTTTCTGGGCGCGGGCAAAATGGCCGGCGCGCTGGCCCAAGGTTTCCTCCGCGCCGGGCTCGCTGCCCCGGATCGGCTCTGGGCCAGTGATCCCTATGAATCCGCCCGCCGCCAGTTCGCCGAACTGACCCAGGGCCAGGCCACCGAATCCAATGGCGAGGTCGCAAGCCAAAGCGACATCTTGATTCTCGCCGTAAAACCCGACCAAGCCGAGTCCGTGCTGGGCGGAATCAAAGAAAGGATCGAGCCGAAACACCTGGTCATTTCCATCGCGGCCGGCGTCCGTCTCTCGAAACTCGAGGCGGCCCTCGGAGGTAGTCCACGGGTCGTCCGGGTCATGCCCAACACCCCCGCGCTCGTCGGAGCTTCTGCCACCGGCTTTGCTCTGGGCAGCCACGCCCGCGCCGGGGATGCACAGACCGTCGAACGACTGTTCAGCGCGGTTGGAATCGCCCTGGCGGTCAAGGAATCCCTGCTCGATGCCGTGACCGGATTGAGCGGGAGCGGTCCCGCCTACGCATGCCTCATGATCGAGGCTCTCAGCGACGGCGGCGTCGCGGCCGGCCTCAGCCGCGACACCGCAACCAAGCTGGCCGTGCAAACGCTGCTCGGAACCGCAAAAATGGTTTTGGAAACCGGACAGCACCCTGGTGTGTTAAAGGACATGGTGACCAGCCCCGGCGGCACCACGATTGAAGGGCTGCACGAACTCGAAAAAGGCGGACTGCGGGCCGCATTGATGAATGCCGTTCGCGCCGCCTCAGAAAAATCAAAGCGCCTCGGCCAAAGCTAAGTAGCTGTTTTCCGTCCTCCTCATGTCCTTTCCTCCCCCGACCCCCGGTCAAGCACGCTGGCTGTGGTCGGCCCTGACCGGCTTGGCGGTCGCGGTCCTGCTGGGACTCATTGGCGCTTTCATCTTCGCAACCGGTTTAGTGGTGCGCGAGCTGGCGTCAGTGCTCACCCCCCTGGCGATCGCGGGCATCGTGGCCTATCTGCTCGATCCCTTGGTGGACGTCATCGAGGCCAAAGGGGTGCCCAGGGCGCGGGCGATCCTCTTGGTGTTTTTCATCGCGGTTATGGCGGTCCTCATCCTGCTGGCCACCGTGGTTCCCCAGCTCGTTTTCGAAACCCAGGCCCTGATCAAGCAGTTGCCGGATTACGTGGATAAACTGAAAGGACCCGTGACCCAATGGCTTGCCAACTCTCCGGTGGGCACACGGGCGGTCGAGCTATGGGACTCAAATCTGGGAACCAATATGCAGTCCTGGCTGGCCGAACGTTTGCCCCGGGTCACGTCGTGGCTGGCCGGACGCGTTTCCGCTCTCGCCTCCTGGGCGGGATTTCTGGCGGGACTGGCCCTCGTGCCCGTTTATGTTTTCTATTTTCTCCTGGAGGAAAAGGCGATCACCCAATCCTGGACCCGCTACCTCCCGATGACCGAGTCAAAGTTGAAGAACGAACTCGTTTTCGTCGTCAACGCGATCAATGACTGCCTGATCGTATTCTTCCGCGGCCAAGTGCTGGTGGCACTCTGTGACGGGGTGTTGCTCACCATCGGCTTTTGGATGATGGGGCTGAACTACGCGTTTCTTTTCGGCATGATGGCGGGACTGCTAAGCATCGTGCCCTATCTTGGGGTCATGATCAGCATCGTGCCCACCGTGATCCTAGCCGTGGTCCAGTTTGGGGATTGGATCCATCCGCTCATGGTCGTGGCCTTGTTCGGCTTGGTGCAAACGCTGGAGGGCTTGGTGATCAGTCCCAAGATCATCGGCGATCGCGTGGGACTGCATCCGCTGACGATCATCATTGCGGTCATGGTGGGCACCTCCCTTCTGGGCGGCATTCTGGGCGGCGTGCTCGCCATCCCGCTGACCGCGGCCATCCGCTCCATCCTGACCCGGTACGTTTGGGCCCGGCAGGCGCCGGCGGGTGCTTCTTAAGGAAAGACAGCGGCTCCAGACGCACCTGGCCAATAGACTAGGACATCCTGACTCGGGGTGGAATCAGGATGAGCCCAGTTGGCGATCGACGATGCGGAGGTTGGTGGTCTCAGTATCCGACGGTCTGAGGCGGCGAGAAAAAGACAACGCATCGGTCGCGAAACACAAGCCTGCTCGACCACGGGTCATCCCGGAGGGATGCCAGCTATTAGCCGGGGGTGGCTTGAGGCACGAGCGCCACCCCCGGATCCTGAGCACGACAGCGTCGTCGACCCCGGAAGGGGTCGCAGCGG
>VHDF01000090.1 GCA_016871495.1 Verrucomicrobiota bacterium
GGAGCAAAGGTGGTTGGATTGGGGCGGCCGCGACGGGGCAGGCAATCAGACGTATCAGCCGCCGGGCGGCGGAGGATTCCGCATCGAAGAAGTATTGCCAGGATCGAGTTCAAACCTTAGAAGGATCACATGACTAGAGTTCGTCGATCGCCTTCGGGGTTCACGCTCATCGAATTGCTCGTGGTCATTGCCATCATCGCTATCCTGGCCGGAATGCTGCTGCCGGCGTTGAGCAAGGCGAAGCTCAAGAGCCACCAGACCGTCTGTCTGAGCAATTTGAAGCAACTGCAGCTTTGTTGGACGATGTACGCTGATGACCATCAGGATAAAATTGTCTCGAACGATCCGAACGTGGGACCTGGCTCCCGCTCCTGGATTCTGGGTTACATGCAAGACAACCACCTCGATTCGACCAACCGCACATTGATCGAGAAAGGCACGCTATTCCCCTACAATGCTTCCACCGCGATCTATCGTTGTCCGAGCGACCTGGGACGCTCCACCCTTGGCGGAAAGAAGCACCTGCGCGTCCGCAGTTACGCGATGAACGGCTATATGAACGGTGTTGATGTCGGACTCGTTTTCTTCAGTCAGCGAGGTTACAAAGTGAATTTAAAGACTTCTGAGATCGCCTCGCCGCCGCCCTCGCGGGCCTTTGTCCTACTCGACGAGCATCAAAATAGCATCGACGACGGCCATTACGGATTTGCACCGGAAGGCGACATCTGGATGAACCTCCCCGCCATGTGGCACAATCGCGGGTGCAACTTCTCCTTTGCTGACGGTCACGCCGATGGGTTGAAATGGCGCGATCCGCGCACGCTTTCGATCAAGGTCATCAACTCCATCCGCACAGCCAATAACTCCGACCTAAAGCAGCTCCAGTCGATCGTTGCGACAAAGACAAATTGAGCGGGGAAGAGAATCATCTCCTGCGAGTGGCCCGGCGTGAAGCAGCCGGTGAGCGACGCTTCATTTCAAATCTCCGATCTGCACGTGTTCCGTGTCTGGCCGGTGAGCGAGGTTGCCCGGACGCCGGGCGTGAGCGCGGCTGGGTCGTCCTTCGACCCGCCGCTGCACGTCGAAGAGTCTGGAGTCGTCCGACCGGTCCGCGCGGAGCGGTGGGTCTCCGACCCAGCCGCGCTCCCCAAAACGAGACTTGCTGACCATGATACTCAGCGGCTTGCGCTCAACATGGAGTGTGGCCAGCTTCCAGGCCAGCGAATGAAACCGCTCGTCAACCTGGAGGAACAGATCGGCAAGACCGTCGGCCGGCGAGGTCCTCCGACGGGTCTGCGGGACAGCACGGCGTACACGCGGGCGGATGCGCGCGACTGGCAACGAGCGTTCCGTCCTCCCGGGATCCCTCGTGGCGTGTATCGGTTTGCCAGTCATGAGGAGGCTGACGCGTGGCTGACGAAGATGCTCACCCGGGTGCGTCCGACCTAGAATCGCGCGAAAGCGAAGTCTTCTATTTTTTGGGCAGGATCTTCACCACCACGGCTTGTTCGGGGGCCAGGTATCTCCGCGCCGCCTGGATGATGGCCTCGCGAGTGACTGATTCGAACCGGGCATCCTCCCCGTCCGCGTGCCGGTAACCCAGTCCGTAGAGCTCGTCCAAGGCGTGATTCATCGCCTGAACCCCGAGATCCTGCCGCCCAATCTTGCGCTGGCCCAATATTTTATTCTTGGCCCTGCGCAGTTCGTCATCCGTCAATCCGTCCTGACGCAGCAAGCGGACTTCCTTCTGGAATTCCTCGACGACCCGGCTTGCGTGCTCGGCCGCGGTGCCCGCGTAGAAGGCAAAGAAGCCCGGGGAGATGCCGACAAAACTGAAGGCGCCGAGGTAATAGGCCAATCCGAGCTGGTCTCTCACGCGGAGAAACAAGCGTGACCCCATGTCGCTGCACGATTCCTGGAGCAAATCGACGGCGTGACGGTCGGCGCGATCCACGCAGGTTCCCGGGAAGCCCATCAACACCACCGCCTGTTCCTTTTCGCGTTGCTCCACGATCTCGGCGCCGCCCGCCGAGGGATCGGGAGCGAATCTTCGCATCGCCTCCAGCGACACGCCGGAGGCAGGATTCCATGCTCCGAGCGATTCGCGAACCTTTTCCAAAACCTGATCCGTGTTCACGTTTCCAAAGACCGCCAGAACGGCACGATCCGGGGAAAGCATGCTGTGGTGGGCGGCTTTGAGGTCCTCCACGGCGAGTTGAGCGACGCTGGCTTCCTCGCCGTGCAATTGCAGTCCGTAGCCCGAACGTCCGAACATTTTCCGCGCCAGGGTATGCAGTCCGACGTGCAGCAGTTGATCCTGCATGGAACGGATTTCGGCGATTTGATTCGTCCGTTCCCTTTCCAATGCATCGGCGGGGTAGGCCGGATGGAGGAGGACGTCCGACAGAAAATCGATGCCTTTGTCGAAGTCTTCACCGAGAAATTCGGCGGTGGCTCCAAAACTGTTGTTGCCGGCATAGGTGTCGAGGGAGCCGCTCAAGGACTCGATCTCCCGGGCCAGTTGTTCGGCGCTGCGCCGAGTCGTGCCCTGCATCATCATGCGTCCGAGCAAATAGCCGGCTCCATTGCGCGCTTCCGTTTCGGCCAGGACGCCGCCGAGGGTGGCGAGTCGGAATTCCACGAAGGGAAGCTTCCTGCTTTCCTTGATGAGCACGCGCAGGCCGTTGGGCAGCCGGTGGAGCTGAATGGCACCCTCTTCCGAGGACGCCTGGGTCGTGGAGGTCTGCACTCGAGTGCCCGAGGGCAGCAAGCCGTAAATCGTGCGGTTGTCCTCGGTCAAATGCCGGCCGGCGGCTTGCTGAAGGTCCTGAGGCGTCAACCGCCGCACGGCCTCGACGTAGCGGGTGGTAAAATTCAGGTCTCCCGCCGCGAGCCAGTTGCCGCCTAATTCCTGCGCCTGGCCCTCCATCGTTTTTCTCGTCGCCAGCGATGCGGTGACGCATTGTTTCACCGCCTTGGCCAGTTCCGAAGGGTCCACGGGGTGTTGGCGGAGGCGGTCCACTTCCGCGGCAATGGCGTCGCGCGCCTCGGCAAGTTTCGCGGGTTCCAGCATCGCGCTGATTCCGAACAAGCCTGGATTGCCGGGATTGTACATCCAGGCGTCGATGGAATTTACGACCGCTTTTTTTTCGCGCACGTTTTGAAACAGGCGTGAGCTGCGTCCGTGTCCCAGCAGCATGGAGAGCGTTTGCAACGCGGGAATCTCCGGGTCCCTGACATCGGGGATGTGCCAGCTCCAATGGATGTGTCCGAGTTCGATCTTGGCTTCCTCGTAACAATGGCGGGCGCCCACCTGTTTGGGTTCGTGCACGAAGGGGATGGGGTCGACGGGCCGCGCCTTCGTTTTGGAATAGGCCTCGGCGATTTGTTCGATTACTTCCGCCGCCTTCACGTCGCCGGCCACGACGAAAAACACGTTGTTGGGCGCGTAGCGATGCTCGTAGTAACTCCGGATATCCTCCGGTTTCAACTCGTTGAAGATGTCCAAATACCCGATCACGGTGTGGCGATAGGGGCTGCGGGTATAAGCGGTCTCAAACAAACGACGGATCGAGCGGGTTCCCGGATCGTCCTGCCCCATTTCCATTTCCCGGCGGATGACATCCAGTTCTTGGGCCAGCGTATCGGCGGGAAGCGTGGCGTGCTGCATGATGTCGCAGAGTACATCGATCGCGACGCGCTTGCCCGTGTCCGGCGCATTGATCCAATAGACCGTCCGGTCGAAGCTGGTATAGGCGTTCATGTAGCCGCCGGCGTCCTGCACTTCCTGGCTGATATGGGCTCCTTCGCGGCGGGCTGTGCCCTTGAACAACATGTGCTCCAACACGTGGGAGAGGCCGGCTCCCAGCCAGCGTCCTTCGTGAATGCTGCCCGTCCGGCACCAGGCTTGGGCGCTGACGACCGGCGCGGTGGAGTCTTCGCGCACGATGATCGTGAGCCCGTTGGGGAGAGTGGTGAACGTCGTGGCGGGAGGAAGGCCTTCGGTGGTGGATGTCAAAGTCATAGACGAAGCGAGAGGACGGCCAAGGCACGGGCCGGCCTTGGGTGAAACATGGGAATCGGAGCGCGGCGGGAAATCATCAAGCCTTGGAGACGGCGCCGGAATCCGGGCTGGCGGGCTGGCGGCTTGCGCGGGGCAGAAACGGGCGCCGGAAGGCCTCATCGAAATCGTAGCCTTCTTTGAAATCATCCCTGCTGTCGGTTTCGGTCTTGGCCAGCAGATTGCTCTCCACCATGTTGAAGACGAGATCGCCGAAATCCGCGCAGCGGGTCACCCCCCAGGCCTCGAGCAACGTTTTCGTCATCGGACCGTATTGCTTGAGGGCAAAGTCGCGGATGCCCGCCAGCAACTCCTGCCCGGTGACGTGGCGGACCACGTCCTTTTCGGACCGGTTCATCATCTTCTGCGTGTGATCCAGCGCTTCGCGAATGAAATGGTAGGCGTCCCGGTGAAAACGCGGATCCTGTTCCAGGATTTTCTCCAATACTTCGTCAAAGCTCGGGGTTTGCATGAGAACGGTGGAAACGGATCAGTCGGCGCGCGCCGTCACGGCGGGGGAAGGCGGGGAAGGCTGGGGTTGCATCGCGAGCCATGACTTGACGCACCAACCCGCTGCCAGCAGGAACAGGGCCACGGCCAGCACGGTTTGTTCTTGTCGAGTTAAACGATTCATGGCCGATGGCGAGGCGTGCTGGTTGATCACGCTGGGACTCGCCTTGGTTGCACGGCACGGTCTGCCGCAAATCCGCCTTGCCGACAATCAATTTCTTCGATTTCTTCGTGGCCTCAGCAGCGGCATCGCCTGCAGCGCGGTCATCCCAACGCACAGCCCCCCCCACAGATCTCCCCAGCGACGGAAGCCCGTGGACGAGCGGGATTTCCCGGGCCACACGCCCACTTCCGCGATTTTAAAGCCAGGTCCATAAACATCTTTCGGGGAACCCGCCTGGACCTCGTGCATTCGGCCCAGGGGGTCGATCCAACAGGTGAGTCCGTTGTTGGTGGCCCTGATGACGGGACGCCCGTTTTCCAAGGCTCGAAAGGCTGCGTTCATGGCATGCTGCCATTGGGCCGAACTTTCCCCGAACCAACCGTTGTTCGTCAGGTTGAGGATCCAGTCGGTCTCCTCTTCCACGGCCGCGCGCGTGGAATGAGGGAACACATCCTCGAAACAAATCGACATCGACATTCGCACCGAAAGATCGGGCATCGTGAAATGGCCCGGCCTACGTCCAGGTTCGAATCCTGTACCGATCGGCGTCAGCCAGTTCAAGAATGGGAGCCACTGGGCAAGCGGAACGTACTCGCCAAAGATCACCAGCCGTCGCTTGCGGTAGGAAGCCAGCACACTCCCGGAGCGATCGAGCAAGAACGCCGCGTTGTAGTATCGGTAGGCCTCGCGTCCGGGATTCCCGGGAACGGGTTCGGCATCGTCGGCCCCAAAGACCATCCAAACTCGAGCCTCCGCCGCCATCCGGGTCATGGTTTCAAAATGCTCCTGACTGAAGGAGGGCAGGGCGGCTTCCGGCCACACCAATACATCCGGACGTGCGGCCAGGGCCAGCCGCGAAAGCTCGATCATCTTCTGAAAGCGAGGTCCGTCCTCCTTTCGATCCCAAATCAGCAATTGAGGAATGCTGGGCTGAATCAAGGCCACTTTGACCGTTCGCTCTGACTTCGGATAGTGCTGGATGCGCATCCAGCCCCAGGCAAACGCCAGCACGAGGGCCATTCCCGGCAACGCCAGATCCGCCAGCCAGCCCGCCGGCCGGGAGAAGAGGGATGGACCCGGACCGAGGATCGTTGGCCGGGGGTGGGTGAGCGGGGACGAAACGGGTGCCCTGGCAATCCCGGCAATGCTCAATCCGGCGCCCAGGAGTGCGATGGAACTCCAAACCACGAAGAACGAGACAAGGTAAGGCCCGCCGAGGGATCCGAGCTGCACGAGTGGCAACAAGGACAATTGGGACATGCCCACTGGAAGCCAGGGAAAACCTGTGAACAGCCGCGCCATCAACCATTCTCCTGCGACCCAGCAGACGGCGCATCCCAGGATCCAACTGGAGCGTCGGCCCCATGGGGTGTTGTTCCAGATTGAGGCTACGGAAGGCAGACCTGGATTCATCGAAAGATCTTCTCCTTCCGAAGGCAGGCTCGAGGCGGGTGAAGTCAGACAGCGGGCGAGGGTTTCCTGGCAAAACCAGTTCCAGACTCCCACGTAAGACCCCACGTAAGCCGACAGAGCGATCCAACCGGCGAGGGCTCCGGCAGGGAAAGGGATGTTCAGCAGCCAGCGAAGCGCGAAGAGTGCGAAGGCGAATCCTGCCAGCCAGCCGTGCAGCCATGCTGCGCGTCCTCGCGTTCCCAGTCCGGCCAGCAGGATCCCTCCGGGGGCCAGCCACGCCAACGCAAACCAGCCCGGCAAAGGAAATGCCAATCCGAGCGCCACGCCCGCAAGGATCAAGCAAGTGATCCGTCTCCAAGGCCAACCTTGCCTGAAGGGTTTCCAGGGATCCCGGTGCTTGACTGCCGGACCTCCGGCGGGTTCCGGATGATTTGAGGCGTTTATGGAATGGGATTCTTCCATGCGCATCGGTTCGTCATGGGATTGATCCTGGGGCGGCCAGCATCCCGGCTTCAATCTGAATGAGGCGGAGGCGTGGCGCGCTTGTGCCAGGCGACGAGGCTGCGGCTGGCTCCTTGAACACGGCCGAGCTCCGGGATTCCCCTCATTCGGCCCTGCAACCTGCGAAAGCATCGTCCCAGGGTTGCTTGAAAAACTTGCGGAGCGGTGGGTCTTGGGCAGATTGGAGCGATGAACATTCGACTTTTCGTCAAGCCGTGGTGCCCTTGGTGCATCCAGGCCGTGCAGTGGCTTGACGCACACGGAATTCGTTACGAGACCCTTGATGTCACGTCGGATGCGGAAGCCTTTCGAGAAATGGAGGCCATTTCAGGTCAAACCCTGGCCCCGGTGATTGACGTGGATGGGAAGATCCTGGCGGATTTTGGGGCCAAGGAGCTGGCGGCGTTCTGGAAGACGCTTGAAAAGGAAAGCGCGTGAATTCCACTGTTCCCACGGGCGAGGTTCGACCGCGCTTGCCGGCCTGGCTAAGATTGCCGCTGCCCACGTCGAACACCTACGCGCGGACCCGGTCGCTCCTGGACGAGCTCAAGTTGCACACCGTGTGCGAGAGCGCGAAGTGCCCAAACCATTGGGAGTGTTGGAGCCAGGGGACGGCCACGTTCATGATCGCCGGCGATCGTTGCACCCGGGCCTGCGGGTTTTGCGCCGTGGCCACCGCAAAACCGCTGCCGTTGGATGGGGACGAACCCGGGCGGGTGGCGGAGGCGACAAGGCGGATGGGTTTGAAGCATGTGGTGATTACCGCGGTGGCCCGTGATGATCTGGCCGACGGTGGAGCGGGACATTTCCGCCGAACCATCGAATGCGTGCGGGACTTGAATCCGGGCATCGTCATCGAGGTCTTGGTGCCCGATTTCAATAATCGAGACGCGTCCATTCAAATGGTGTTGGAAGCGCGTCCGGAAGTGTTCAACCATAATTTGGAAACGGTGAAGCGTCTCACGCCGGGCGTGCGATCGCGCGCCGTTTATGACCGGTCGCTGGAGGTGTTGCGCAAGGCCAAAGCGATGGGTCGCGGAACCCTCTACACGAAGTCCGGGCTGATGCTCGGTTTGGGGGAGACGGAGGAGGAAGTGCGGCAAGCGCTCCTGGACCTTCGAGGATCGGGTTGTGACCTTGTCACCCTGGGGCAGTATTTGCAGCCGACGCCTGCCCACCTGCCGGTCTCACGATTCGTGGAGCCCGCAGAATTCGCGCGCTGGGCGGAGGAGGCGCGGTCGCTGGGGTTTCTGCACGTGGCCAGCGGGCCACTGGTCCGGAGTTCCTACCACGCGGCTGAGTTTCAGATTCCTTCCCGGCGGGGCTGAGAAGGCTGTCGGCGGACGGAGAGGGCGGGTCAACGGCCTCGGAAAAGGGATCGGAACACCGGAGTGCGCGTGAAGGTGCGGCCTAGAAAAATAACCACCACCGCCACGCCGACGGCGAGCACGAGGAGGGCGAATGCCTTCGCGAAGCGAGCTTGGCGGAATACTTTCTCGGTGCTTTCCTTCTGAGCTTGTTGAAATAGCTCGAATTCCTTTTCGATGGAGATGAGCTCCAAGGATTCCTCGCGCAGCACCAGGCACGCGAGGGGAGGCGTTTGCGGCCCCCATTCTTCAGGCCACTTTTTTCGAGCCATTTCGGTGGGATCGCCAAACCCATTCGATTTCCAAAACTCGTCCGGGCTTCGAATCCAAAGCCGGAAGAGTCCGAGATTCCGGGCGAGGGATTGGACACGAGGCCAGAGGGTGGCACGAACGAGTCCGGCGGACTCCGGCTGGGCATAGGCTTCGCTGTGGATCAAGGCATTTTGGCCGGAGACGCGGACGGCGGCGCAGCCGGCGAGGATTTGGCGTTCATCGAAAGCCACTTGGAATTCAGTGATTTGCCGCTCAGCTTCGGACGCCTCGATGCCATGTTGTGTCCAGAGGGTCTTGAGGGCGGGAAGGTCGTCGATATTCGCCCGGCGAGCGGTAAGGGCCGCTAAGGTCATGGGCCTTTAGACTAGGTGCAGACGCAGAAATAGCAAGCGGGTGCGAGCAAGTTGCATTGACCTGAAGTGGTTGCGGGCGTTAAAGGCTAGTTGGACTTCATGATGCGACCATCCTCGTTCACTCATCGTCCAAGCTTGTTTGGTTGGCTGGTATCGATCTCATGGCTGTTGCTGTGGCCTGCGCTGCTGTGGTCGCAGCCGACCAATCCGGATATGCCGACGTACCGACGGGGCGGGTTCAGTTCCATCAACGCGATGGGAGTCACCCTGTTCAAGGTGGTAAAACCGCAATATCGGGACCAGTTGCATTTCAGGCCGGCGAGCCTGGAAACCGATGTGTCGCCCTACATCAGGCTGGAGGAATACAAGGATGCCGACCTTCCCCGGCCGATGCGTCTGGTGTTCGTCTCTGTGGGCTTCATCGATTTGGTGAACAATCTGGCGCACGCGAAAGCGGCGGACAAAGCAGAGCGAGGTTTTTTCGACCGCTACGTTCAGGTGCTGGCGAAGGAATCCGGAGAAATGCAACTGCCTCAGATTCCGCGGATCACGGACCCGAAGTTTTGGACGGATGCGATGATGAACGAGCAGGAAAGCAACTTCAGCCAGATGGTGGGGATGATCATGGCCATCCATCTTTCGCACCATTATCTCGGTCATTACCAAAAATATGCGGAACAATTGACGGACGTGCAGAGCAAGCCTGTTTCGATCAACCAGTTTCTGACGGAGGCTGAATGGCAGGCAGCGGTCAAGGCCGGCACGGTGAATTCGTTGAATGCCGGCTACGGCATCGAAGGCGTTACCGCCTTGTTCGACGCCCTGGATCGCATGCAAATTCGCCCGCCCTGGGCTGTTCATTTCCTGCCTCCTTTTGTCAAGGTGGGCAAACTGAAGAAGTACCAAAAACTCCTGGAGGACAGCTTCTTCGCCAACAAAGAGTTGTAAGACCAAGGACGATGGAAATGAACCCGCGGGGCCTCATTCGGGATTTCCTGTTCGCCTTGTGTGTTTTCCAGGTGTTTTCCGTGATGGCGGGCCAAGGGGCGGGCGGGGAGATTCCGGGAGGGTCAGCTTTGCCGAAGCTCGGGCAGGTTCCGCATTACGTGGGATCCGCGGATTGCCGGGAATGTCACCGGGACCAACACTCCAGCTGGCATCGGAGTTATCACCGCACCATGACCCAACTGCCGTCGCGGGAGTCCATCAAGGCGGACTTCAACAACGTGTCGCTGACCAACAACGGGGTTCGGTTCACGTTATTTCAGAAGACCCATGAATTCTGGGTGCGCATGGCGAGAATCGGCGCGCCGGGGATTCAAGCCACGGGAGAGGCCTCGGCCGAGTTTCCCATCGGGTTGGTAACGGGGTCCCATCACATGCAGGTTTTTTGGGTGGGTGACGAGGAGGCTCAATGCCAGGTTGGTTTTCCCTTCACCTGGTTGATTCCGGAAAAGAAGTGGGTTCCCCGGAATTCAACGTTTATCCGTCCGCCCCATGCTCAGCATCGTTCGGAGACGTGGAACCAGGTGTGCGCTCGCTGCCACAGCACGGCTCCGCAGCCGAACTTGGATCGCGGGGCGAGGCGATGGAAGACGCAAGTGGAGGAGTTGGGCATCAGTTGCGAGGCTTGCCATGGCCCTGGGGAAAAGCATTCGCATTTGTTTCGAGAACGCGCCAAAGCGGGGCTGACCGGGCCGGTGGCGGAACCCCACATCATCAATCCTGAGAAGTTGAGTCCGGTTCGCGCCTCACAAATCTGCGGAAACTGTCATTCCATGAAGTGGTGGGAGAGCGCCACCGGATGGCCGGTGCGGGAATTCCCCTACCGCCCGGGAGACGATCTGGAAGCTACGACGCCGATCATTCGTCCCAAGGAAATCGATCGCCAGCCCTGGTTGAAACGCGTGCTGGAGCGCAATCCGGAGCTGCTCGCGGATTTCTTCTGGCCGGACGGCATGGTGCGCGTCAGTGGCCGTGACTACAATGGATTGATCGAGTCGCCATGCTACAAGTCAGGCCAGTTTTCATGCATGTCCTGCCATTCCATGCATGACAGTGAGCCCGCTTCACAGTTGGCGCGCCATCGGACGGACCAGCGGGCCTGTTTGCAGTGTCATCCGAAATTCGGGGCGGAGGAGGCGCTGGTGGCGCACACGCGCCACCGCGCGGGATCCTCGGGCAGCCAGTGTTACGACTGCCACATGCCTCATACGAGCTACGGAGTTTTGAAAGCGATCCGCAGTCATCAAGTGAGCAGTCCGAGTGTGACGGTGTCGAAGGCGACGGGGCGTCCGAATGCCTGCAATTTGTGCCATCTGGACAAGACGCTGGAATGGACGGCTGAGCATCTGGAGCGGTGGTATGGACAGCGCAAACCTGAATTGAGCGGGGAGGAACGGACGGTGGCAGATTCCGTTCGCACTGCACTTTCCGGGGATGCCGGGCAGCGGGTGTTATGGGCGTGGCATTTGGGCTGGGAACCGGCTCGAAAGGCGAGCGGAGGTGACTGGATGGTGCCGGTATTGGGGCAGATGTTGGACGATTCTTATGCCGCGGTTCGGTGTGTGGCGGAGCGGTCGTTGCGCCGGATTGGAGCCCAATGGATTCCCAAGGAGTACGAATTCAGCCGAGAAAGCCCGGAACGTTCCTCAGCTTTGCCCTGGGTGCTGGAGCAGTGGGAGGCAGGAAAAAGTGCAAGAGGTGTCGCGCCGGGGGCGACGCTGATGACAGGGAGCACCAATCAAGTCCGGGAGTCGATGGATGGACTGGTGCGCCGAAGGAACGAGCGGGACGTCCGGTTGCGGGAGTGAGTTGGGGGGAATCTTTGGATGGGAGGAACGAGATGGACCGTGTTAGCCCGGAAATCTCATACTTGTTCCGCGACTGGAACAAATCGGCTCAATCGGATCAGGACTTCGCGACAGACTTGGCCTGCTCACTTTCGCTTTGCCGGCAGGAGCGGGCGTTGATCAATTGTTGCGTCAGTTGCCTGATTGGCGCGAGCGGAAGCGCCGTGAACGGCGCGCCCCGACAACTTGCGAATCCGTGCGCTGGTGTAGTTGGCAACCTCGTGACCCGAGATGACTCAGGGACAGAAATCTCGGGATCGGAGCATTGGGTCCGTGAGCGTGGAATAGGGAAGGAAGCAAAAAAAAACGCCCGCCGGAGTCCGGCGGGCGCTTGAATCGAATCGTTGACTACCGGCCAATCGTGGTCGCTCGGAGCAAGCCTAGAGCTTCTTGGGCTTTTGCATCAGACTGAGGCGCTTCGAGCAACTTGAATTTGAGCTCGGAGGTGAGAATCGTGAATTGACCCGCCTGCTCATTATCGGTGACCTTGGCCCGCAGATCCGCCCAAAGCTGCATCGCCTTGGGGTAATCCTTCGCCGTGGCCGCTTTAATCACTTCTTCAGCTCCAGGAAGGGTGGAATCCGTCAGGGCACCCGCTTTTCCACCTGTTACGGGCTTCTTCCCGCAACCCACGGTCAGCGCCATGGCCACAATGACCATCAGAATGCTGAAGGCTAGCTGTTGGGTGATGGTCGTCCGTGACATGAGCTTGTTTAGAGTTCCAACCGGGAAAAGGCCGGCAAAATGTTAACGGTAGCGCGGTCCGTTGAGAATAGCGTTCGGGGCCGGCAGCCGGCGGGAGACGAGGTCTGCGCAAACATTCCATTTGATGAAATTTGCGTGGCCGCCGAAGGCGCCCACAACCGCTCCTCCGGACAGGTTACGTGCCCCAGCCAGTTGGCCGGGCGCAATCTTCCACCATTTCGGAGCATTGGAATGACGCAGGGAGAGCGTTTCGCCGATCGATTCCGGATTATTGCCGGCGTCGTTGAAGAAGAACGGATCACTTTCATTTTGCTCCCAGAGTTGCCAGTCGGTGGCGAGGAAATCGCTGACTTTAAATGTCTTGCCATCGGGGGTCGGCTGCTGGCCTTTGGTTCCGGTGTAACCACCGATGGTGCCGTTCCAGCAGTAGGAGGTCAATTTGACGGGCCGACCAATCCAGAGGCGCTTCAAGTCGCCGGAACCGCGCGTGGCGACATCTTTTGGGCACCACAGAGTTTTCTGTTCGCTGATGAAAGGTCCGAGCTGACTGATCTTGAAAAATGCCAACTGGTTGCTGAAGGCTCTGCCTGTTTCATCCTGGCCGGCAGCTGACCCGGGGGCGGCGGCTCCTCCCGGGATGCGCCCGCGATTGGCGGTGGCGTAGCACCACCCGTCGGGGCCGCTGAGATCACCGCCCCATGTTGGGTGGGCGTTGTAGTCCCCGTTATCGGAGGCGTACATGTGATTCGCCAGAAGGATTTGTTTGACGTTATTGAGGTCGATGGTGAGCTGCGCCCTGTCTTTGGCTCTGGAGAGGGCGGGGAGCAGCATGCCTGCGAGAATGGCGATGATCGCGATCACGACGAGCAGCTCGATCAAAGTGAAGGCGGCGCCCTGGGGACGCGCGGTTGAGGAGCCCAGGAGGGCGGATGGCTTTCTCATAGTTGGATGAATTCGGAGATTATGGACCTGAATTGGGTTCGGGTTGCCTAAGGAATATGTTCGGAAGACGGGTGGTGTCAATCGGAATTCCCCCCCCTCAGCCGATGACGTTTGCAGGCACAGCACAGCCGTTCTCATTTGGTGGGTAGGGCGCGTCACTCCGTGCGCGCCGCCTTTGGAAACACCCGGTTTCGGCGCGCAGCGGAGTGCGCGCCCTACCTTGATCAGTCAAAGTGAGAACTGCTGGGCACAGCAGGTTCAGGCTGGACGGCGTTGCGGGATCCGCCGCATGGTGCAAGAAATTCATGCTTCGTTCCGCTGTGCACATCCCCGCTGCGCTGACGATCGCCGGGTCCGATAGCGGCGGTGGAGCCGGTGTGCAGGCGGATTTGAAGGTCTTTGCGACGGTGGGGGTCCATGGGCTCAGTGCCTTGACCTGTGTGACCGCGCAGAATCCGCGCGAGGTCATGGCGGTGGAGCCGATTTCCGGACCACTCTTGAAGCTTCAGATTGAGGCGGTGCGCCGTGAGTTTGCGCCATCCGCGGTCAAGACGGGCATGTTGTATTCGGAGCGGCTGATCCGAATCGTGGCGGGCGAGGTGCAGAGCGGGGTGCTGAAGGGGATTCCGCTGGTGGTGGATCCGGTGATGGTAGCGACGAGTGGCGCTCGATTGCTCAAGCCGGAAGCCATCCGGGTAATGGTCCGATTATTGCTCCCCCAGGCGGCGCTGATGACGCCCAACTTGGACGAAGCGGAGATTTTGGCGGAGACAAGAATCCACACGCCGGAGGACCTTCGGCTGGCTGCGAAAACTCTCCATCAACGATGGGGGTGCGCGGTCCTGGCGAAAGGCGGGCATTTGCGGGGCATGCGGGAGGCCATCGACGTGTTTTATGATGGCCGGCAGGAATGGTTGTTGGCGGCTCCGTTTGTGAAGGGAGTGAGCACGCACGGCACCGGTTGCACGTATTCGGCGGCGATTACAGCGCATTTGGCGAAGGGATGGAGTTTGCTGGCCGCCGTGAGGGCGGCGAAAGAAATCGTCACGCGATCCATCCGGAACAGCGTGAGGGCGGGGGAGCATTGGATTCTCAATCCATGAGACAGGTTTTGGAACTCCTGATGAACTGCGGCTTCAACTTATTGCGTTTGATGCTCTTTTACGGGCTCACTGGAACGGCACTGCACGTGGGGGCTGCGGAGTATCAATTCAGGGAACCTCGCGAACAACGTTATTGGGTTGGTGTTGAAGGAATGCCTTCGCCGCTTGTTCCGGGAGGAAGCGGCGACTGGATTCCCGCCCGGCCATTGGGGTCTGTTTCCGAGCGGCAGATTTGGTTTGGGCGGAGAATCAGTCTCGGATTGCGTGAGTGGGCCGATTTGGAGGTAGTTTTGGCAGGCCGACCCTTGCGCGTGATTCGAACGGTGGCGGTGCGGCATTATCTCGTCGAGGCGGCCGATGCCGGGACGGCGGTGGTGCTGGCAGATGCTCTGGCGAGCGATCCGGCAGTGGCTTTGAGTGTCCCGGTTCAGCGCAAGATGGTGAGGAAGACAGGGGTTTTCGGCCCGGCGCCGAACGACACTTATTTTCACCGGCAGTGGCATTTGGAGAATCGCGACGCGGAGACGGGGGCCTCGGTGGGGCCTGATCTCAATGTTCGGGCGGCGTGGCCGGTGACCCGCGGGGACGGGGTTTTGATCGCGGTGGCGGACGATGGCATGGATTTGGATCACCCCGATCTGGCGGCGAACGCCACGGGCTCGCCTCATTTCAATTTTGTGACCCGGGAAGAGGATGGCAATCATCGCTCCCCGCTACATGCGCATGGGACGGCGGTTGCGGGATTGGCGGCGGCAGTGGGAGGCAACAAGCGAGGGGTGAGCGGGGTGGCTCCTGGAGCTCGATTGGCAAGCTGGGTCATTTTCACCCCGCAGGCGGACGGGCTGGTCGAGGACGAGGTGTTGATGAACATGTTTCAATCGTATTCCAACCGGGTCTTCGTGCAGAACCATAGCTGGGCGAACTCTGGCATCAATCAACTGGGACCGTCCGCATTGGAACAAATTGGAGTCTCGAACGCGGTTCATTTTGGCCGCTCGGGGAAGGGCGTCGTCATAGTCCGGGCAGGGGGCAACGGAAGGGATGATGGCTTGAATTCGAATGATGATGGTTACGCGACGTCCCCTTGGGTGGTGACCGTTGGGGCCGTGCGTTTCGACAGCCGGGTGGCGACTTACAGCACGCCCGGGGCCAATGTGCTGGTCGCGGCGCCGAGCGGTGATCGGACCGGCGGCCAGCCCAATCTGTTCACTACGGATCGCTCGGGAGTGGTGGGTTACAACAACAACGCGTTCACGAACGATTTGGCGGATTACGCGTTCGACGGGAGCGGATTCAGCGGAACATCCGGGGCCTCTCCCCAAATTGCGGGGGTGGCGGCGTTGATGTTGTCGGCCAATCCCAATCTTGCCTATCGGGATGTGCAGCAGATTCTGCTGTTGTCCTCGCGGCAGACCGACCGGCTGGATCCCGATGTGCATGGGAACGGCGCGGGGCTGCGGGTGAGTCACAGCACGGGGTTTGGTGTGCCGGACGCGGGAGAGGCGGTGAGGCTGGCGAAACGATGGCGGAATCGTCCGCCCGTAGCCGAAGTTTCGGCGGAGAAGGTCTTGGAGATGGAGATTCCGGACGACGCGCTGCGGTTGGAGGTCAGCGGCCCGGCGGTTCCTGAAACATTGGCGAGCATTCCGGCGACACCGGGCGGATGGTTGCATCCGGACGAGGCGACGTTGCGACTGCCCTTGGAAGACGCGGGGGTTGCGCGGGTGCCGATCTTGAAGGACCTAGGAGGCAAAGCGGTGCTGATGATGCGGGGGGAAAACACGTTTGCAGAAAAGGCGGAGCATGGGGCGAACGCGGGTGCGTCTTTCGCGGTCATTTACAACAATCGGGATGGGGACCGGCGGGTTTTGATGGCCGGTGTCGATTTCACGCGCATTCCGCTGGTGTTCATCGGGCAGCGTCACGGGCGCGGTTTGAGCGATTTTCTGGCGGCGGGTGGAAAGGCCGAGGCGAGACTTTCGACCGAACCCGCCGTGGTGGCGTTGTCGATCGAAGAGAAACTTTCCTGCGAGCATATCCTGGTGACGATGGACGCGGAGCATCCGCGAAGAGGCGATCTGAGGGTGACGCTGGTTTCACCGTCCGGCACGCGAAGCGTGCTGCAACGGATCAATTCGGATGAAAACCCGGGCCCGTCGGAATGGACCTATTTGTCCACCCATCATTTCTACGAGCCATCGGCGGGGACATGGAAGGTGGAAGTGACGGACGAGGCGGCGGGCAGCGCGGGGTTGTTGCGTTGGGTGAAGTTGAGGATCCGCGGGGTGGCGATGGAGGATACGGACGGGGACGCTTTGGACGACCGTTGGGAGCGGCAGTATTTCGGGAATCTGGGCCAGACTTTGACGGGAGATTTTGATGGGGACGGGTTCAACGAGGCCAGGGAGCAGGCGATGGGGAGCGATCCCACGCGGCCGGAGTTTGAATTCCAGGTTGCGGTGGCGGAATGGAAACCCGGTGTGTTGCGGTTGAGTTGGCCGGGGCTTGGACGCGTCCTTTACGAGGTGCGGGCGGCAACCGGCGTGGAGGGGCCGTTCCAGTCGTTGACGAACGTGAACGGACGTTTCCCCGAGACCGAGTGGTTTTCGGTGCCCGGGGGATCCGGAATGGGTTCTTACCTGATCCGGCGCCTCTGAGGCGAAAGCCGGTTACTGTGATACGAATTCCGGAGTGGCAGCGTTTTGGATGATCTCGCGCTGCCGGGGTTCAAGTTCCCTTGGGGTTAGTTTCCACCATTCTGAGGACAGCAGGCTTTGAATTTGCGGTTTTGGGAAACGGTAACCCTTCACGGTGGCGGGGTAACCTGAAACGATGGCGTAGGGTGGGACATCGAAATACACAACCGAGCCCGGGGCGATGATGGCGCCTTCGCCGATTCTTTGCGTCGAGGGCACGATGATGACGTTGTGGCCGATGTGGACCCCGTGTCCGATGCGCAACGTATTGAAGTTGACGATCTCTTCTTTCACTTTGCCCAGGACCGGATTGTAGAAAAATCCGTGGGTGGAAAGAATGTTCATCGGGTGATTGCGCGTAAACGTCCGCACACTGGGCGCGATGTGCGTGTAGCGCCCGATCACGGTGTTCGGATGGTAGGCGGTCGGCTTCAGTAGGACCGGCCCGGCGGTGAAGAGTCCGACGCTGACGCGGTGGAAACGTTTAAAAATGTGGCGAATCGTCCCGGACCGCGCGGGCCCCTGCTCGATTTTGATGACGATCCAACGGCGGAGGGGTGCGCGGACCTTTTCCGTGTTGAATCGGCGATACAGTTTCAGAATCGTGTCGCTGAGGGGTGATTGAAAGGACTGTTCAGCATCCAATGCTGTGACATTCGATTCATCGGGGGAGATTTGAAAACTACGGTCCATGGCAGACTCAAGTCAGGCGGATGATCGTTCAGCGCACGGTCGCGGTGCCTTCCTGGGGTTGCCGGTGTTTTTCCATTTCGGGTTCCAATTCCTCGATGCTTTTCAGCCACCATTTGGATTCGAGAAGTTCCTGGATCTTTTTCTCCGAGAAGCGGAATCGAACCACCCGGGCCGGGTTGCCGGTGACGACGGCGTAGGGGGGGATATCGGCGTGAACGACCGAGCCGGCGCCGACCACGACCCCGTCTCCAACAGACCGGACGGTAGGAAGGAGGATGACATCATGTCCCATCCATACGTCGCTGCCGATCGTCAGGGTGCCATAGTGGGGATCGGCCCGCTGTCCGAGGGCTTCAGGTGGAAAGAGTCGATCGGCGGAAAGAGTCGCCGAAGGATCCTGGGAGGTGATGGCTCGGACCGTGTAGTAGATGGAGGAGTAACGTCCGACGCGGGTGCCTGGATCGAGTCCGCCTGGGGGAACATCACAGGGACCGATGGTGTAAAGGCCGACATCGACGCCGTGGAATTCGCGGTAAATTTGCCGGATGGTGTGCGAATAGACCGGGCCCCCTTCGAAGCGCAGGATGGTTTTGCGGACGAAATTGCGCACGCCTGGGTGGCGGGAGGCGCGGTACAGGGCCAGAGCGGATCCGGCAAGGCTCGACAACCGGCCTTCCTGACGCGGAAAGGGGGCGGACATGGCGGGTTTTGGGTCAGCCTTCTTTGAGTTTTCGTTCGACGGAGGCGAAGTTGTCATCGCCGAGTTCGCCATCCTTGATTTGGAGGCCGAACTTTTCCTCGAGGAACGTGATGAGGCGGAGGGTTCCTAGGGAATCGAGGGTGCCGTTGCTGAAGAGCGGTTCGTTGGGGTCCAGGCTGTCACGGGAGCCCGAGAGCAGGTCTTCGAGGATGAATTTTTCGATTTCAGCTTGGGTGTTCATAGCAGAGTCGTTTCGATGAATTGAAATTACGCGGTGGCGGCGGTTTTCGTTGTGGCGAGGGAAAGCAGATTCGGGCGATCGACCTTGCCGCTGGAAGTTTTGGGCAATTCGCCGCGGAGTTCGATCTTTTCCGGGACCATGTATTTCGGGAGGGTTTTGGCGCAGAACCCTTCGAGTTCCTTCGCGGTGGTGGCGGAGCCTTCGGCGAGGACCACGAAGCAGCGGATGCAACTTCCGAGCAGTTCATCCGGGATGGCCACGGCGGCGGCTTCCTTCACTTGGTCGTGCTTGTAGAGAGCGGTTTCGATCTCGCCCAATTCCACGCGATAGCCGCGGCTCTTGATCATATGATCGCGTCTTCCGACGTAGAGCCAGTTGATCCGGTCGGCCGCAAGGGTGACCACGTCGCCGGTCCGATAAATGATGTCGGGATAGAGAGGGTTGAGCGGGTTTTGCACGAAGGATTTGGCCGATTTCTCGCGGTCGCCCCAGTATCCTTGGGCCACGCACGACCCGCGGGCGCAGAGTTCGCCTTCCTTGCCCGGTTCGCGAATCAGGGCGCCCTGGTCGTCGAGGGCGAACACTTCCATATTGCCGCAGGCCCGTCCGATCGGCACCGGTTGGGTGCGGTCGGCGGCAAGGTCCGAAGGTTGAACTTCGTAATACGTGTAGACGTTCGTTTCGGTGGGGCCGTAGAGATTGTAGTAGCGGACGCCTGGAGGGAGGGCGGCGGCCAGTTTGCGCAGATATTTGACGGGAAAAACTTCACCGGCGAACAGGACGTGGCGCAGGTGGGGGAACTGGTGTCCGTCCAATTTTCCATACATGGACATGAGCGACAGGATGGAGGGCACCATGTAGGTGATCGTCACTCGCTCGTTTTGCAGGACGTCCGCGAGTTTGACCGGCAGGGAGGAAAGCGTTTCCGTGAGCAGGATGATGGCGCCGCCGGCGTGAAGGGTGGCGTAGAGGTCGAATGTCGAGAGGTCAAAGTGCAAGGGCGCGTGGCTGGTGACACGGTCCTCGGGAGTCATTTTGAATTCATCCACGCTCCAGCGCACGAAGGTGAGAATGGTGCGGTGCGCGATCATGACGCCCTTGGGAACGCCGGTGGATCCAGAAGTATAGAGGATGTAGGCGAGATCGGCATCGACCATCTCCTCGGCGGCTGGCGGGCTTTCCGGTTGTTGCCGGACGCTGGCAGAAGGGATGATGTCCAGGCCGGGCACTTGAACGGAGCCGCCGTCGGAAGCGTCGTCGAGCAGCACGGCTTTTGTGAGCGCGGTTCCTTCGGTGAGGAATTCGTCCAGAGCGGAGACTTTGGCGGCGGAGGTGATGACGATTTGAATGCCGCAGTCCCGGGTGATGTAGGCCAGGCGTTTGGCCGGGGCGTTGGGATCGAGCGGCACATAGGCGGCGCCGGCTTTCATGATGCCGAACACGGCGATGACGGAGGCGGGTGATTTGTGGACGTAGATTCCGACTCGGTCACCCCGGCGCACCCCGAGGGCCAGAAGTTGGCTCGCGACCTGATTGGTGACCCGGTCGAGCTCCTTGTAAGTGAGCGACTGGTTGTCCATGCGGACGGCTTCTCGATCCGGATGGGCGGCGGCGGAGCGGCTGAGAACGTGGTGGAGCAGATATTCCATGGTATAGGCGTTTATCGGAGAAATCAGGTCGGGCTTGATCCGGAAGGAACGGCGGGTTCGAGGCTCGACGGTTCCTGGGCTTCGAGGAGAATCTCAGACACATCGCGCACCTGCACGGCGTCGTCAGAGGAGGAAGAACCCAGAGCGTCGGTCATCATGTTGAGGCAGAACGGGCAGCCGGTGGCGAGGGTTTTCACGCCCGCTTGAAGGACCTCGTTGGCGCGGCCTTTGGAGACCCGTTTGGCGGGCGGTTCGTCGAAATACATGCGTCCCCCGCCGGCGCCGCAGCACGACGTTTTTTTCCGTGGCGAGGGAGTTCCTTGAGGTTGGGGCCGAGCGGAGCCAGCACGCGCCGGAGGGAATGGACATCGTCATGCGCCCGGGCCAGATAACAGGGGTCGTGAAGGGCGACGCGCTCGGCGGAGGCAGCGGCGGGTTTGAGCCGTCCTTCGTCCACGAGTTGAGCCAGTAATTCCGAATGATGGAAGACTTCGAAGTGGCCTCCGAGCGCCGGGTATTCGCGGGCCAGGGTGTTGAGACAATGGGGGCAGGGGGTAACGATTTTGCGGACTTTGGACGCTTGCAAAGTGGCGACATTGGAGCCGGCCAAATCTTGGTAGAGGAATTCTTCGCCGAGCCTTCGCGCCGGGTCGCCGGTGCAGCGTTCTTTCTGCCCCAGGGTTGCAAAATTGAGTTTAGCCCGTTGAAAAGGTTGCACCACCGAGCGGGCCACTTTTTG
>VHDF01000091.1 GCA_016871495.1 Verrucomicrobiota bacterium
TCAAGCTGATTGAACGTCACTGGGATGGCATCGCGGCACACTGTGATCCCCGCAACAAAGTCTCCCTAGGATTCGTTGAGGGTCTGAATAACAAGATCCGGGTGATTCAAAGAAGAGCGTATGGGTTGCGGGATGAAGAGTATCTGCGGCTAAAGATCCTAACGTGCATGCTGCCGGAGATCTCATGACACAGAATGGGATACTCGCAGGACGCTTTGCCAAACGAACCTTCCACCGCAGGGGGCGCGAGCTGGAGGCTCGCCGCACGCCCCCCGCTAGTTCTAGCTCGAGGCGCCGCCCCAAAATGGTCGAAAATCACCCACACAAGTACGCGAAGAGGCTAAATAATATACACTCTGCGAGGTCACACCGGGAGGTCAGACGGCTCTCACGGAGGCACAGAGACACGGAGAAAAAGCATTCGAAGCCCGTTTCACTCACGGGGGCAGCGGTTCGAGCATGCTTCGCCATCTTCGTGTCTCCGTGAGATACCATGCCATTTCTGTCTCATCATTTGATTCGAAGGTTAGGATCACGAACCCTTGAGGATGACATCATTACTCAGTCCGCGAGGTTTTCAAGCGGGCTCAACGTTTTGCCCATTTGGGGGTGGGTTGACCGGCTGGAATCTCAAGCTTCCATTGCGGCGTTTTAGGCGTGCAAGTTGTTGGTTTCCGGGGGGCGAGGTTTTGAGAAATGTTCAGACCTTTTGAACTTTCTGGTCGAAGAGCCTGTTCCTTCGTGAGAGTTCGAGGTTTTGAGGGCGCCTTCAAGCGTCCATAGGTTCTGTCCTGTCCAAGCCTTGATGAGGGCAGTTTCCTGGCGTTTGTAGCGCACGATGTGCCTTTTTGAGCTCTTGCCGTCGCCCTGATTCACTCCGTGACTCGCGGGTGGTGGGGTGAGATCCCGGAACCATGGTCGGACCAAGGTTGAATCGAGGCGGCGATTTCGCTATAGCCACTGATCAGAATGACCGCGAACGCCTTTCCAGAGGAGCTTTTGGCTTGCCGTGAGCGTCTCCTGCACGAGGGGTTGGACCCTTGCCGCGCCGGCAGTATCTCCACGCGTGAGGAGGATTCGGACGTTTGGTGGTTCTTGGCCATGCATGGCGACCAGGTCCTGAACGGGCGAGTGTTGGTGGAACATCGCGGTTCCGATTCGGTGCACGCCCGGTCTGTCGTGGAGGATGGACGAAGTCATCAGGCGTTTTACTCGGCGTTTCCGGCGATTCAAGCCGTCGCGCACTTTCACTCCGCTGCGGCGGTGGCCTGGAGCCAGTCCGGGAGGGACTTGCCCTGTTTTGGCACGACGCAATGCCACGAGTTTCATGGTTTGATTCCGTGTGCGAGGCAGGAGCGCGGGCTTGGGCAGGGCGCTTCGATGGTGGAAGCGATTCTTCGGCGCGAATGGGATCCGGCCAGGCATCCGGGTTTGTTGGCGTGCGGGGATGGACCGTGGGTTTGGGGAAGTGGAGTGGAGGATTTAGTGCGGCGGGCCAAGACCTTGGAGTTCTCGGCCCGAGCGGCGCTCGATACCCTGACCTTGAATCCGAACGCGACGCCGATAAGTCCACACGATTCCTAGTCCCGCCTTTGTCGAAGGCGACTGGACCGGCGACGGAACATCGTTGAGTTGTCCCGATGCGGGTTCCACAACTCACCCCTGTGGTTCAACCTGCAAACGGCAATGGGTCAGCATCGATCTCTCGCAAGGTCCGGGCGGCCATGGAAAGTCCGACGCGTCCGCCGGTCAAGCGGAGGGCCTTTTGATTCGCGCAAAGGCCTCCAGCGCCACTTCACGGGCGATAGCGTGGCTGACGACGGGTTCCGGATAGGTGCGGCCCAGCTCGACGCCGGCAGCGCGGAGGGTCTCCAGGGGTGCTTTGTCTGGCTGATGAATCCAATCCGGCGGCAGCTTCCCCAGTTCGGGACACCAGCGGCGGACGTAATCGCCGTGCGGGTCGAATTTCTCGCCCTGGCTGACGGGATTGAATACGCGGAAGTAAGGCGCGGCGTCCGCCCCGCAGCCTGCCGTCCACTGCCAGCCCAGAGTGTTCTGAGCGAGGTCGGCATCCACGAGGGTATCCCAAAACCACCGTGCGCCTTCCTGCCAGTCAATCAACAGGTCCTTCACGAGAAGGCTGGCGACAATCATCCGCACGCGATTGTGCATCCAGCCGGTCGCCCACAACTCGCGCATCCCGGCGTCCACGATGGGAAAGCCCGTGCGACCTCGTTGCCACGCCTTGAGCCAGGCCGCGTCCTTGCGCCACGGGAACTTCTTGAAATCGCCGCGCAACGGCTCGGTCGGCGTGTGTGGAAAATGGTAGAGCAAGTGGTGGGCAAATTCGCGCCAGCCGACTTCGGCGAGGAATTGCGATGAGCGCCAGGCGCCGATGGGCAGCCCACGTCTCGACGCCATGTGTGCGAGACCATGCCAGATTTGGCGCGGACTGATTTCACCGAAGTGCAAGTGGGGTGAGAGGCGCGACGTGCCGGTCAGGTCAGGTCGGTTGCGCTGGTCGGAGTAGTGGTCGAACGCTTGTGCCAGAAACTTCCTCACGTTGTCTGCTGCGCCCGCCTCACCTGGTTGCCAGGCGGCTCGAAATCCCTCGGCCCACTTGATGCTTGGTTCGAGTTGCAGCTCATCAAGCGCGAGCGACTTCGGCCACTTGGCTGACACGGGCAGAGTTCGCGGCGCGGGCAGTGGCTCGGCGGGATCGGGCTTTGTCAGGCCATGCCGCCAGAATGGCGTGAAGACCTGGAACGGTTTGCCGCTCTGGTTTTGAATCGTCCACGGTTCGTGCAACAGCGCGGCATTGAAACTTTCGACGGCCAATCCCTCCTGGCGCAATGCCTCCTGTACTTTGGCATCGCGAGCGATGACAGCGGGTTCGTAGCGGCAATTCCAAAACACCGCCGACGCGCCAGTTTCCTTCACCAGCGCCCGCAGGGTTTCGAGCGCCGGCCCGCGCCGGATGATCAGCCGCGAGCCGAGGGCGCGCAATTGCCCATCCAGCGCCGCCAGCGATTGATGCAGCCACCACTTCGAAGCGCCACCCGGCGACCAAGGGGCTTCCTCCTCCATCGACCCGATGAATACCGGCAGGACCGCCCCGCCGCGCTCAAGTGCCGCTCGCAAAGCGGGATTATCCGACAGGCGCAGGTCCAACCTGAACCAGTGAATCGAAGGCGTGTTCATGCAGTTTGATCTGATTGGCTCAGCATCTGTCCGAAGGCGGAATCAAGTTGCGGGAACCGGAATGCGAACCCGTTTTCGATCAGCCGCGCCGGCCGCACCCGCGCGCTCGCCAGCAAAGCTTCCCGGCCCATCTCGCCGAAAACCCACTTCACCGCGATCGTCGGCACAGACACCAACGCGGGCCTTCGCATCGCCCGGGCGAGCGCTTTCGTGAAGTGGGCGTTCGTGACCGCCTCGGGCGACACCGCGTTCACAGCGCCGCTGACGCTGTCGTTGTTCATCGTCCATTCGACCACGCGCAGCAAATCATCGAGCGTAATCCAACTCCAATACTGCCGGCCATCGCCCAACCGTCCGCCCAACCCAAGTCGAAATGCGGGCAACATCTTGGCCAGCGCGCCGCCGTGGCGGGCCAGCACAATGCCGAGCCGCACATGCACGACACGAATGCCACGCTGCCGGGCTGCGTCCGCCGCCGCTTCCCAGGCCTGGCAAACCTCGGGAAGAAAACCCGAGCCCGGCCCGCTGCGCTCGTCAAGAACTTTGTCGCCCCGGTCGCCGTAAAACCCTGTCGCCGAGGCGCAGACCAAGACCTGCGGCGGTTGAGGTAGCCGGGTCAGGGCCTCGCAGAGCAGCCGCGTCGCGTCTACGCGGCTGCTTCGGATGCGGGCCTTGGCCGAGCGTGTCCAGCGTTGCGCGATGTTCTCGCCCGCCAGATGCACGACGGCGTCGAGTGCGCCGGCGGGTTCGAGATGGACTTGGCCGGTGTCTGGATTCCACGTTGGTCCAGCGTGATCACCACTGCCAGCGCGACGCAGCGTCACCACGCGATGGCCGTTCTTCGCCAACCGCGAAGCCAGCACACGGCCGATGAAGCCGCTTGCACCGGTGACCAGAGTGTTCATGCGCACCTTCCGGCGCGTGAGGTCGCCTTGATCCGGTTCACCTCCAACTGGGATGGCCCGGCCTGCTTCTCTGAAATCAGGAAGCCCACCGTGGTGACTTTCGCCAGGTCGAGCGGCGGTTGGCCACGAAAAACATCCACACCAGGGGTCGCACTGAAGCGGTTTGAGGAAACGCCACCCAACACGCCGTCGTTGACGATTTGCCGGGCGGGATGATGGGTCGCGGTCTGGAACTCGAAGAGGATTGTTTCGGCGTCGTCAGCTTTCATGGTGATGGCAAGGCACGCCCACGCAAACGCGGCGTTGCGCCGCAATCGGGGGGCAGTCGGAAGTCATCTGCAGTTCAGAACATCAGGAATTCAATCGCCACAGCGTGAAGTTCAGCACGGCGGCAAAACTCACCCACGCCAGGTAGGGCACGAGCAGCCACGCAGCAACACGGCTCACCGGACGGAACGCGAGCAACGTCGCGCCGATGGTCAGCCAGAGAAGCACGATTTCCGCGAAGGCCACCCCCGGCCAATGCAGACCAAAGAACAGCGGCGTCCAGGCGGCGTTGAGCGCGAGTTGTGCGAGGAACAGCGTCAGTGGCCGGCGTTGGGCGGTGAAGCCGCCCTGCCGCCACACCCGCCAGGCTGCCACCGCCATCATCGTGTAGAGCGCTGTCCACACCGGGCCAAAAATCCAGCCGGGCGGATTCCATGCTGGCTTTTTGATCGAAGCATACCACTCCCCCGGCATAAAGAACGCGCCGAGGGATGAGGCGCTGAAACACAGCATCAGCCAGACCGCCAAGGCGAGAACCGCCTTCGATCTCAAGGGAGAAGTTGTCCCCGCTTCGGCACGTTTCAGGCTGGCCGCCGCGCTGGAGGAAGGATTCATGATTCAGCGGTCCAGGGATGATTTGTGAAACCCAATGAAATCTCAAGCGGCGCCGGCTTTTCGCAAGCGCGGAAAAAACATGCCGCTGCGCCGGAAATAATCTCGATAGGCCTCACCGAAGGCCGCTTCCGCTTCGGCTTCCTCGGCTCGGGCGAGCCGATAATAGATCCAGAGCAGCACCGGCAACATCAGCAGCGTGGGCAGGGTGGGCCAGTTCAATACGCTGCCCAGCAGGAAGAGAAAGAAGCCGGTATATTGCGGATGACGCACGAAGCGATACAGCCCGCTCGTCACCAGGAAGCCATGCCCGCGATGAATCTGTCTCCAGCCCACGAGCGCCAGCGCAGCACCGCAAAGAATGAGCAACTGACCTCCAACATCGAACACGATGGCTCCGGTGTCGCCCCAGCCCAGCAGAAAAGCCCAGGCGTGACCGTGAAAATGATCCTGCGCGAATTCCGTGCGCCCGGTCAGCCACGCCACCAGATACATCGTCAATGGCAGGCCATACATTTCGGCGTAGAGTGCGATGATGAAGGCTTGGGCCACGCCTGCGGAGCGCCATTCGGATCTTCGCCGCGGGCGGAGAATGCCGTAGAGAAAGACGGTCAGGATCAGAATGTAAGCCGCCACGAGCGGCCATTGATGATAATCTACGCGGAACATGTTTCGTTTCACTTCCAAGTAACACGGGAAGCCCCCACCGAGTCAATCGGTTGAAATCACTCGCCGTGAATGGAGTCGCCATGTCGATTCATGAGAAACGGCTCACCAGCCATACTGATCGAAGTAATCCGGAGCGATACGCTGGGCCGGCGAATCGTCGCCGAGCGAAAACGAGAATCGGATGGGCGCCTCCGTTGGTTTTGGAAATCCGCGATCAAATGGGGCAGCGTCCGCCGTGCCCTGATCGATCGTCCTGAGGATCTCAGCCTGCACCCGTTTACCACCCGCGGCTTCCTCCTGTTCAGCGAGCGACTCCGCGGGGGCTTTCTTACGAACTCGACGGGAAACGATTTCGCGGAACCACAAACTCTGATTGAATCTCGCGCATGAGCGCTTCGGAGCAAAAGGTGCTGATCGTGGGCGGCGGACTGGCGGGTCTGGCTTGTGCCCTCCGCCTGCATGAAGCCGGCGCCCGTCCCGTCCTTTTCGAGGGAAGCGACGGCGTCGGCGGACGGGTGAGAACTGATGCGTTGGACGGATTTTTACTGGACCGCGGGTTCCAGGTGTTTCTCGACGCTTACCCGGAAGCGGGCGGTCTCCTCGACAAGGATAAGCTTGATCTGCGGGCCTTCAGACCGGGTGCGCTGATCTACCGGACTTCCGGCATGCTTCGGATGATGGATGTCTTTCGCGAACCCCGTCACCTCCTTGAATCCGCGCTGGCGCCGGTGGGTTCGATTGCGGACAAACTCCGAGTGGCCAGACTGAGGTGGCGCTTGATTCGGCTCACCATCGGAGAAATCGCCCGGCACGAAGACATGACCACGGAGAGTTATCTCCGGCGCGCCGGATTCTCATCATCCCTGATCGATGGATTCTTCCGTTCTTTTTACGGGGGCATTTTCCTCGAACGAGAACTCCAGACCTCAAGCCGGATGTTTGAATTCACCTTCAAGATGTTCTCGCAGGGAAGCGCCACTCTGCCATCAAGAGGGATGGGAGAAATTCCCCGCCAACTGGCTTCCCGGCTCTCTCCGGGCACGATCCGACTCGGCGCACGGGTCACGCAAGTCCAGCCGGGAAGCATCACCCTTGAGTCCGGCGAGCAAGTCCATGGCGATGCGGTGGTCGTGGCCACGGATGCGACGACCGCGGCGGGATGGGTCCCTAGCGGAGGGGTGGCCGAACCGGTTTGGCGGTCCGTGACCTGCCTGTATTTCGCCGCCGCTCGATCGCCGCTGCGCGAGTCGATCATCGCCCTCAATGGCACCGGCTGCGGCCTAGTGAACAATGTCTGCGTCCCCTCCGATCTCGCGCCGGACTATGCGCCGCCCGGGCGGGCGCTCGTCTCGGTGAGCGTTCTGGGAACGGTGGATTCAACCGACCTGGAAGCGCGGGTTTTGGCCGAGCTTGAGGCGTGGTTCGGCGGCGCGGTTCGCGAATGGCGTCATCTCCGCACCTATCGGATCGAGCGTGCGCTTCCCCGGCAGGCGCCCGGCACCGGATTCACCGGGCCGGGTTTTCGCCAGGAAGTCGGCGTTTACCTCTGCGGCGATCATCTTTGGAGCGCATCCATCGAAGGCGCGATCAGCTCGGGTCTGAGGACTGCGGATGCTCTCTTGAAGTCATCATGAAACCCCCAATGCCCTCGATCTTCCACGCCAGCACCCCGCTTCGCGCCAGCGTGGAGACCATGTTCAGATTTCACAGCGATCCGGGCAACCTGACGGAAGTCATGCCCCCAACGCTGAAGCTGGTGAGCCTGAAAACGGATGGCCCGGCCCTGGAGGGGCGCCTGATCGAACTTCACTGCCGCGATTGGTGGGTGATCCCGATGCACTGGACCTGTCGGTGGAAAACCGTGCAAGCACCCGATCTGCTGGTGGATGAGATCGTGGAAGGTCCCTTCACCTTGTTCGTTCACGAGCACCGCTTCGAGAGAAGAGGACCCGACGAATGCGTCATGCATGACAAAGTCACCTATCAATGGGGCCGCGCCTGGTGGGGCCGCCTCGTTTCCGAGACCGGCGTGAGATTCTATCTGACGTTGCTTTTCAAATACCGCCATTACCGCACCCGGAAATGGGCGATGACGGCGTGACGTCGGCGGTCTCAGCCTGCCGGCGCAACTTGCGTGGCCCATCCGGCGGCGCTTAAGAGTCGCCCGCCTCGATGCACTCGAAAAGCTGCCGACTCGTCTCGCGCGGGGGCGGTCCATGCGGCTTGGAATCGCGAGCCTTAGCCCGGATAGTTCATCCTGAGCTTGAATCCGCGACAGTGTGCCGCGTGAGGGCACGCGGCCTACAATCGCGCCTGCCTCTGTGTTTGGAGGCCCGGTGTCCTCGCCGGGCGTCCCGTGCATGAAATAGGCGGGTTAGGCTGTCCGCAGCCCAAGCATCCGCCAATTGCGAGTTCCTGTTCCGATAGAGGTCATGGCAGTTGCCATTCAAAGTCAGAAATGAAGTTGTGGCCGCACCGCCCTCATACCATGAGAGCTTGGGTTTGCCCGAATACGCCCAGTGTCATCGCTCAAGCGGAAGGCGGGAAAACCCAGAGGGCCGGGCGGCCGACGTTGCAATGCACGGCGCGGCCCAAAAACGTCAGCGTTGCCCACGAGTAGTAGAGGTTGCTGCGCGCGAGAGGGCCAGGAATGAGTCCTGGCCGCGGCTTCTCAAACTGCCGCAGCCGCGACGCCGCTGACGGAATTGGGTAGAAAATGGTCTGCACGGCGGAGCTCGCACTGCCGTCCTCGCCGACCAAGCCGGGAAAGCGATTAATCCAACGACGCGGGTCGCAGCCGGAATCGGCGGCGGCGCGGTCGGCGCCGAACACGGCATTGCGACTGAGCGCCGGCAGTAGCAGCAGCCCGCCAAAGGCCCAAAGCGTCATCCAACAGGCGTGGCCGAACAACGCCTCGATGGTTGTACGCTCGGCCAACTTGAGGGAAAGTGAGCCGACCAAACCGCCGATGAGATTCCACCCAAGGATCAGAGCCAAAGAGCGGAAGGGCAGCCCGGTTTGCAGCTGCCACTCGCGCCGACTCGATTCCGCAGCCAGTTCCTCCTTCGGCAATGCAGCCAGCCAACTCGCAGGCAGCATACTCTGGGCGCGGTGACCCAAGCCCACGATCCCCCCGGTGAACGCCGGGTCCTGTGCGCTTGCCTTAAGAATGGTTCCGGCACGATGCGGAATTTCCTGCGTCGACACGCCGGCCACGGCGTGGAGGAGATGTCGTCGGCCGAGGGCCAGCCCCACCGTCGCCAGCAGGATGGATGGACCGAACCCGCCGGTCAGCCGATGACTGGCGTGGCTCAGAATTCCTACCCCAGCCAATACCAGCGTGTGAACCAGCGCGCCGCGCGACCAGGAACGGAGAAAGGTCGTCAGCGAGGGCCGAGGGTTCGGCATCAGCACAGCGCCTCCGATAAGATCGAACATCGCCTGCACCACCAGGGCGCCCACCAAGACAAGACCAAGTCTTCGAACGTCGAAGCCGCTGGTCTCGCCCTTCGACAGCCAGTCAAGCCCGACGGCACTGGCCAACACCCAGAAGCCGACATTGATGATGCCGAGCCACAGCCGGTGCCGAGCCAACCGCAGGAGCTCCGGTGTCATCGGGTCGCCGCCTTCATCCAACCGAACTCCAGTTGGAATGGACCTGACTGCTGATCCGCGATCAAAACACCCAGCGAGGTGATCTCGGCGGCGCTCAGCGGCGGCACGCCGGTCAGCACGCGGCCTCGAAACGTCGGCACGAAGTCTTTGAAAGCCAGCCGGTGCTCTTCCCACTCGCCGCGCTTCGTCATGAACTCGGCCTGATAATTTGGAGCGTTGAAACCAGACTGAGTCCGGACGGTGAACTTGTAGCGCTTTCCATCACCGCGCACGCGAAGCACGAAGGCTTTGCAGCCGCTGAGACTTTCGCGCAACACGGATGAACGCACAGAGGCAAATCCACCGTTGTTCTCCAGCGAGACCACACCGCTGAAAAGCGCGCCGCCGTTGGTCAGGACTTGAAACTGGCTTGTGGAGATCCCGCCCATCACGTCATCGTTCACGACCTGCCAGCCAGGGGAGTTTGTGCCCGCCCGGAAGTCGAACAGGATTCGTTCCGAAGCGGCGTCGGCTTTCATGGTGATGGCCAGGCACGCAGCGAACAACGCGACGGCATCTCGGCATATATTGGCAATTGAAGTCATAGAGCGTTTCTCGTTTCCCTTAAGCAGGCCAAGGAACCTGCGCCGGTGACCTTCCACCTCGCCGAGGATGACCATGCTTTGTTTTCATGATGTAGTAAGTGTAGACGGACAAACGCCAAACTCCAAACCGGTGGGTGCGATTTATCAAGCGGTGACCGCACGCTGGTGGGTCAGAATACCGCCAGACAGGGGTGGGTATTCCGCATCCGATCGAACAGGGCCGGGCTTGCCTGGAGGAGCGTGTCCTTGATTTTGATCCGGACGCCGCCCGCGACCAGAAGCATCAGGGCAAGGCCGCCCGCCGCCGCGCGCCCCATCCAAGGCTGGCTCAGACCAGCCAGAAGACCGGCGGCAGCGCACAACGGCAATCCTCCGATCAGCCTGTGCTGCGAACCAAAGCGGTAGCGGACCCATTCCTGTTTCAGTGGGTTGGAGAGAAAGCACGCCGCGCCGTATCCGAGGAAGGAAACGGCCGAGCCAGGAATGAAAGCAACGTTCAACACGGGCAGGTTCAGAAACCACTTTGGCGGAGCAAACTTCGCTGCCGCAGAACCTCCAGATCACCGTTTCGCCGTCATCCGCGAAGAAGCCGACCGTTGAGGGCCGCGATGATCAGGCAGAGCGCCAGCAGGATCAGCGAGGGCAGCATCTTGAACATCGGATTCTTCACCTGCAGGTGCATGATCAACGCACAGGCCATCAACCCGGCGATGACCAGGGCGCCCAGGATCGCCAGGGGTGCGCGTTGAATCCCCAGCAGCAACAGCAATGAAGAAGTCAGTTTGAGGATTCCCACCAAATCGCGCAGCCACTCCGGCAGCCCATACTGCTTGAACTCGACCATGATGTTGTCGTAGCGCACCACCCAGACGAAGAAGATCGAGGCAGCCACCATTGCTTGCAGGCAGATTGTCAAATCATGCATGCGCGGAGGTTAGGAGGATTTGCTCGGAGAGACCACGATAGAGTTCAAACCGGTTCTTAACATCATGAGGACAGGTTCTGTGAAATCGTATCTTGTGCGGACACGGCCTGGCCACCGGATCGGTTCAGGAGAATCCAAGGAGCAAACAAGCGCCGCGAATGCTCCACGCGGCCGTTCGCCACCAATTGCTCGAAACGAGCCGGCGATGCGTCTCGGCGTCGAATCCGGCGGAAAGCTTTTCGTGGAGGGGAATTTGAACCCGCCAGGTCGCCAGCCAATTGAACGCGAGAGGCACGAAACTCACCATCAGCCAGGGCTCTCGCTGACCGGCCAGAAAAAGGAGCCCGGCCGTGAGGAGTTCCGCTGACATCAGCGGTGCGACAACCCGGGTGATTCGCCGCGTATGTTCGGCGTGGTAGCCGCGAAATGCATCGGTCCCGATTTTTCCGAAAAGCGGATAATGGACGAGCTGCACCGTCCAGATCAATCCAACGAGCGCCCAGGTCGCAGCCGCATGAAGGACGAGTAACGCGTTCATGCCGAAGGGGAACTCCGGCAAAGCGCGGCGTAATCGGGCCGCTCCGCGGCGTTGGAGTGCTTGAACCGCATCACGACGCGCCCATCACGGACGAGGAAGACACCCGGCATCTGCAGGCCGTCGCCCTCAAGTTTTCCGATGCGATGGCCGGAAAAAAATGCCTTGGCCCCGCGCACCCAGACCTTCCATCCGAGAAGTTGCGAAAGCGTTCCTCTTCGCAGGCCAAGCCCCCGGTAGAGGCGCCGCGCGGGGTCGGAAACGGAAGGCACATCTTCGAGACCGTATTCCCTGGCGAACGCCGCCAATGATTCCGGCGTGCCCATGTGAACCAGCGCGATTTTCGTGCCGGCGGCCTCGATTTCGCGGCGGCTGGCCGCGATGTCCGCGAGCGCCTCGCGACAAAAGGTGCAGCCCGCGTGCCGCAAGAACACGACCAGCAAGGGCTGACGTTTGGAGAGGTCCGCCAGGCTCGCACCACCCTCCGTGCGTGCCTCGGCGAGGAGTGTGGATTCATCAGAAACAGATTCTCCATCCCCGGCATGCAGGTGCTGCTCCCACGCGTGCTTCAAAATGAGCGCAAACGGGATCCACCAAATGAGATCATTCGTCACGCAGTTCAGCGCAAAACCCCAGGGCAGCGCTCCGGTCCAGAGCGCTTGCGCCATCCCGAGCGGCCCGAGAACTTTTCCCAGGAAGCCGACCAGCACGACCGGCCAATGCCGTGCCGGGTCGAGTGCGGCGATCGCGTAGCCGATTCCATAGACCCCGACAATCATCCCGATGCATTGCCAGAGCTGCGGGTAATTCGGCAACGGCATCTCGAGCCACCGGAACATGGCTGATGGGAAGAGCACGGCGAATGCGCCCCACAGGACGTTGTACACACCTGCCGCGAGCAGGACGTTGCGCATCCAGCGCGGGGCAGAGCTTCTCAAATGCGCCCCATTCATGAAGGTGAAACGAAGAGTTTCCCCGGCACGGATGCGGGAATCGAACCCAAGGTCCTCCGAAGACGGGATCGACTCCGGCATGCCTGGCTGCAATACTTGACTTCATCCCACACGCGCTCCCATTTCTTGCGCCAGAGGAAAGGGCGTCCGCAGGCAGCGCAGACCTTCTCCGGAAGGTGTTGTTTCTTAACGCCTCTCATGGTTCGGGATGGTCTTTGCGGGGGAGGGATTCGAGGTAGGCATTCCGCGGGGCGGGTTTGACCTCGAGCCCTTCCGTGGCGAGCATGGTGCGGACGCGAACGCTGCTGGCGGCGATGAGTTCGGGGATGAGCGGCGCTTCGGGCAGATTCTTCCAATACCTCTTTGGCATCTCTTGCTGCATCATTTTCACCTTCAGACGCGCGGGATTGAAAATGCTCTTGAAATACGTGCGCCAGAGGTCCTCGAGCGCGTCTTCATTCGGTGCGGCGCTGGGCGGGACGCCGGGGGTAAAATGCAGCCGTTCGCCGTCCCAGTGCGCACATTCGACCGGCGTCAGGATGCTCCAATCCATCCCCGCGAAACGTTTTTCAAAAAACGGCGCGGCCAGTCGCACGATACGATGTTCTGGCTCGAACCAGGCTACGAACTGCTCGCGCCCCGTTGCCTCGTCCTTGCCGGTGAGCCGGAAGCGCACGAAGGCGTGCATCTTGTGAATCGCGCGGCTCACCGCCTGGCGCCACTGTTCGGCGAGGCGCACGTCGGCGTCGGTCGGCACGTTGAGCAGGGCGCGTTCGCCCCCGTGCGTCATGCGCCAGAGCAGGCGATAGAGCAATCCCCAGCGGCGCTCGTCGGTGTGCGCCGCCACGGTGCGAGCGAGCTCCATGAAGGCCGCGGAAACTCGCGGCGTGGGAGAGACCGCCGCGGGCGGCGGCGAGGATTCCGCGGGGAAGAGCGAAGGTTCGTCACTGGCGTCGAACCACAGCACGGCATCGGGCGGCACACGCCGCACCAGCAGCGCGCGGGCTTCTTCCCGCCAGGATTCCAACGTGGGCTTGATGCGCGCGGTGTGCATGGTGCGTCAAAGTTCTCCAGTGAGGACTGATGCGTTGTCGGCGGCGGTCGGCGGCGGCCCGGCGAGGCTCAACTCCATCTGCTGCGGCGGCGGGAGGAATCGCTGACGCAGTGAGTCGCCGTCGAGGTCGAGGTGCGCGGGCGTGTGGTCGGCGGCGATGATGAATGGCAGCACCTTTTTCATGGGCACGCGCAGGCGCAGCAGGTCCACGAGACGCAGGCGGCAGTGACGGCGGGCGGCGAGGATGCGGTCCACATTGCGCGCGCCGAGGCCGGGCACGCGCAGCAGAGTTTCGCGCGGAGCGCGATTGATGTCGGCGGGGAATTGCGCGCGGTTGCGCAAAGCCCACGAGAGCTTTGGATCGAGTGCGAGGTCGAGATGCGGGGCGTCGGGCGTGACGATTTCTCCGACCTTGAAATCGTAAAAGCGCAGCAGCCAATCGGCCTGATAAAGACGGTGTTCGCGCACGAGCGGCGGCGGCTTGATCGGCAAGACTTTGGACGGCTCGGGGATGGGGCTGAAGCCCGAGTAGTAAACGCGGCGGAGTCGGTAGCCGGTATAGAGCGCGTCGGCGCGCTGAAGGATGTCCGCGTCGGTGGATTCATCCGCGCCCACGAGCATCTGCGTGCTTTGGCCCGTGGCAAAAGGCGGGGGCTTTGGCGCTTCAGGTTTTCGTTTGTCGGCAAGACGTTCTTCAATTTTCCCGTGGATATGGCCCATCGCCGCCTGCGTACGGGCGAGATTCTTTTCCGGCGCCAGACGGGTGAGGCCTGCTTGCGTGGGCAACTCGATGTTGATGCTGATGCGGTCGGCGTAGCGTCCCGCGCGTTCGATGAGCGCGGGCGAGGCTTCCGGAATGGTCTTGAGGTGGATGTAGCCGCGAAAGAGATGTTCCTCGCGCAGCTTGCGGGCGACCTCGATGACCAACTCCATCGTGTGGTCGGCGCTCTGGATGATGCCGCTGCTGAGGAACAGGCCCTCGATGTAATTGCGTTTGTAGAAATCGAGCGTGAGTTGCACCACTTCTTCCGGCGTGAAGCGGGCGCGCTGCACGTTGCTGCTGCGGCGGTTGATGCAGTAGTGGCAGTCGTAGAGACAGGCATTGGTGAGCAGCACCTTGAGCAGCGAGATGCAGCGCCCATCCGGCGCGTAGCTGTGGCAAATGCCCGCGCCGCCGGTGCTGCCCACGCCCTGGCTGCCGCGCGAATCTTTCCGCGCGGCGCCGCTGCTGGCGCACGAGGCGTCGTATTTCGCGGCATCAGCGAGGATTTCGAGTTTGCGCTGCAGGTCCATGATCTCTCAATCAGGCAAGGCTCCCCAGGTGGGCAGAACGATGCAACCCTCGGTGGCGTCGCCGAACTCCTCAAACTTTCCTTGAGCGAAACAGATCGCGGCATGGGCGCAGAGCGTGGCGTCGAGGTAGTCAATCGAAGTCGGTTGATCCAGCTCATAGCCGAGTCTCTGGATGAGGTGGCGACGGTCATGCCGCTTGTCTTTGGCGCTGAGCACCTGGCCGCGCAGGGCGCAGGCGATGCCATGGGGGAAGGTTTCGATCAGTCGCATGGGCCGGTTGCGGACCTGCGCTCGAAGAGCCCGCCACAATGATTCCCCATTGAACATCCAGTCGTAGTGCTGCTTCTGGTTGGCGAGGGCTCGCGCGCGGGTCGGCGTGTAGAAGGATTGAATGCCGCGATGCGTTTTCAGGTCGCGCTCCGCCTGGCGAGATCGGCCGGTGGGCGAAACGCGCGGACAAGCCCAGCTACACGGCGCATCAATCGCCACCACCCCGGCGAGAGCGCAGAGAAATCGAACCTCGTTGGGCGTCTCGCGATGAAAACATTTCGCGGAGTTTCCGTCGAGCATCACGATGTGAAACCCCTTCTTCTCCGCCCCGACATCCACGCCTGCGACCCTCATGGTGGCGCCTCCCGAAGCGCGAAGATTTCCACCTCGACGTGCTTGGCTGCGAGCAGCGAGCAGGGTTCGCCCTTCAAATCAAAGCCAGCGAGCCTCGCGGGTTCAGTGCTGAGGGCTTCCGCCTCGGTTGCGGCGTAGCGATAGGGCTCATGATGGACGCGGCCCGTGTAGATTCGGCCCTCGCTGTCGGCGGTGAACAGGGCGTAGCGTTCGAGGAGGAAAAACTCGAGACTGCCAGGAACGGCGATCTGCATGTCGCCGGGTCCGGTCCAGCAATATCGTGCTTCGGGCGAGCCGCGACGCTGGCAGTGGTAGTCAATCACCCCGTGATACCGCCGGGCATTCATGCAGGCGTGAAAATACGGCAAGCGAAAGAACCGCCGGGCGATTTGCACCGCGACGGGCTGGTTGCAGTCCAGCGAGTAAAACCACACACCGGGTCGGCCCTGTTCGTCGTGGACGTACGTGCGCACGTTCAATTCCAGAAACCACGACAACCACGGCAGCGGCGGCAGAAAGGCCGGGCGGATGCGCCCCATGAAAAAGGGGACGATGCCGATGTAAGCGCGGCCTTCGTGGGTATCGCAATGCAAGCCTGCGGGCAAGGTCGCCTGCACGGAAGCAGGATCGACCTGCCAATGAGCGAAGAGCAAATCACTCCAACGCTGATGACCCACGGAACAACCCGCCGGGCGCTGTCGCACCGCTTCGCGCTGCTCGTGGGTCGGCGGGGTCATTTATTCGAGCGCTTGCAGCACGAGGTCCAGATGCTCCGCGGGTTGCACTTTGCGCAGCACGGCTTTCACTTTGCCGTCCGGGCCGATGATGACGGTGCTGCGCTCCGTGCCCATGTATTTCTTGCCATACATGGATTTCTCCACCCACACGCCGTAGGCTTGGACGATTTCCTTCGCCTCATCGCTGATGAGCGGGAAGGGCAGGCTCTGCCTCTTGATGAAGCTGGCGTGGCTCTTGGGCGAGTCCACGCTGACGCCGAAGACGGCGGCTTTCTGCTGGATGCGGCTCCAGCCATCGCGCAGGGCGCAGGCTTGGACGGTGCAGCCGGGGGTGTTGTCCTTGGGATAGAAATAGAGCACCACCGTCTGTCCTTTGAGATCAGTGAGGGAGACGGTCGCGCCTTCTTGGTAGCTGCCCCCGATGACGGGGGCTTTGAAGGCGGGGGCTTTTTTTCCGGTGAGTTCTGTGACGTCTTTCATGGTGGATGGATGTGGTCTGTGTGATTGGATTGCGACGAAATGATCTTCCGCGCCGCAGCCCGGCCCGCGAGCCAGGCGTCTTCGACGCGGGAGGCGGCGAGGGCGTCGCCGGCGAAGGAGCAGCGTTCCGGAAGCGTGGGCGCGGCGTGGGACTGAGCGACGCGCGCGTAGCGCCAACGGTGACCCAGTGCGGCAAGGAGGTTCTCGGAAGCAAGACCCCAGCGTCGTTCCACCATGCTGCGCACGAGACCCGGGTAGTCCGTGGGCGGCGACTCCAGATGCCTGCGGCTGAAGGCTTCGCTCATCTGCGCCACCATGACGGTGCAGCCCGCTCCGATGCGTCCGGCCTTGTGGTTTTCGCAGGCGGACCAGGCAAGGTCTGACGAGTGATCGCTCAAGGCATAAGCCTCGCGGCAAAGGCCGGTGGGTTCGCCGCGATACGCGAGCAGCACCGTGAGGCAGGGGATGTATTCCGCCGGGATCGTCTGGCCAAAGAGGGCGGCGGTCTGCGGCAGCGGCGCGGTGCTGATCACGTGATCGTATTCCGATCGTAACGCGCGGGCATCGGTCACCGTGGTCTCCGTGCGCAGGTTGAGACCTGAGGCCAGGCTGCGCACGACGCGGCTATTCCCCTCGCGATGGTAATAACGGCCCGTATCCGGCAGCGGCGCGCCGTGTTCATCCAGCACCGGCGCGGTGATTCGGCAGAGCGCTTCACCGCAAGCTTGCTGCACGGCGGCAGAGAACTCCGGATGCCGCAAGGTGAAATACTGCGCGCCATGGTCCACGATGTGTCCTTCCCAGCGTTTGGTGGCGCAGCGTCCCCCCCAGCCGCGGGATTTCTCGAGCAGCGTCACCTCGTGCCCTTGGTCTGCGAGCAGGCGGCCGGCGCTGACGCCGGCCATGCCTGCTCCGATGATGGCAATGCGCAGGCTCATGTGGCGGCGGGGATGGCAGCGCGAAGGCGGTCCGCTTGGTCCGTGATTTCGCGGCGTTGGGCGGGGGTGAGGCGCGCGGCGTTGCGGACCTGCATGACGGTGCGCGGGTTCTTGCCGAGCATGGTTTCGTGGCGCAGGAGGAAGTCCCAGTAGAGCGTGGTGAACGGACACGCCTTCGGTCCGGTGCGCTGCGCGGGGTCGTAACGGCAGCCCGCGCAGAAGTTGCTCATGCGCTGAAGGTATTTGCCGCTGGCGATGTAGGGCTTGCTGGCCATGACGCCGCCGTCGGCGTATTGAGACATGCCCAGCGTGTTGGGCAATTCCACCCACTCCACGGCATCCACATAGACGGCCAGATACCATTCATGCACGCGCTGCGGATGAGCCCCCCACAGCAGGGCAAAGAGGCCTGTAACCATGAGCCGCTGGATGTGGTGCGCGTAGCCATAACGCAGCGTCTGGCCGATGGCATCGCGCAAGCACGCCATGTCCGTCTCGCCGGTCCAATAGAATGCCGGCAGCGGATGATGGGCGTTGAGCGCGTTCCGCTCCAGATAGCCGGGCATGTGCAGCCAGTAGATGCCGCGCACGTATTCGCGCCATCCGAGGATTTGCCGGATCAATCCCTCGACGTCGGCGAGGGGTGCACGTCCTTTGCGAAAGGCTTTTTCCGCGGCGGCGATGACGCGACGCGGGTCGAGGAGTTTCAGGTTCATGGCCGCGCTGAGACGCGAGTGATACAGCCACGGCTCGCTGGTCCACATCGCGTCCTGCCAGCGACCGAACTCCGGCAAACGGTGTTTGATGAAGTCTTGCAGCGCCAACTCCGCATCGGCCGTTGTCACTGGCCAATCGAAGTCGTCCAACTTGCCGGGATGCCGGGCGAACCTTTTGTTCACCAAGTCCAGCACTTCGCGCGTGACCGCGTCGGGTTCGAAACGCCTTGGCTGTGGCCGGAGGGTGTCCGGCCCGTTTTTACCGAAGGACTCGCGGTTTTCCGAGTCGAAGTTCCACGCGCCACCTTCCGGTTCATCGCCGTCCATCAACACCCGATGTCGGCGGCGCAGTTCGCGGTAGAAGAACTCCATGCGCAGTTGTTTTCGCCCCCGCGCGTGTTGGGCGAACTCCTCGGTTGAACAAAAGAAGTGCCGGTCGGGGCGGACTTCGAAATCTACGCCCAGCGCACGCGCCGTGCTTTCAAGGCTCGACTGCACGCGCCACTCGCCAGGTTGGACCCAGATCAGGCCTTGCGGGCGGAGGCCGCTGGTCGCGGCGGTCAATTCGCCACACAAGTTGCCGCTGTTCGGGGCGTCCTGGAGTTGGCGGTAGTGAACCGTTACACCCCGGCTGCGGAGCGTATCGCGAAAATGACGCATGGCGCTCAAGAACATCGCGACGCGCGACTTGTGCGACCAGACGCGGGTGCTTTCCTCGGCGACTTCCGCCATCCACACCGCGTCGCACGCCGGGTTGAAACCGTCAAAGGCGGCCGAGTCCTGGTTCAACTGGTCGCCGAGCACCAGCACCAGGTGACGTGGGCGGGTTTGGGGATGAAAGTTCATGCGGGCGGTCGCAAGTCGCACCCATGCGCTTCGCGTGGACGTTCACGGAGCGCTTCGGAAGGGTGGTCACGGATTCCGCACGTATCTGAGCCGCGCCCATCCGCGTTGTCGATGATGATTCGCGCGCCGTGCCTGGAAGTGAAATACGAGTAGGCCGTTTGAATGAGCACGGTGTGCTTGTTGTCGAAGCCGATCAAGAAAAGCAAGTTTTCGAAGAGCGGCGCTCCGGGGGAAAAAGAGAACGGCGGCGGATGAAGGAGCGCATCCTGCCTGTCACCTCAGTGCTACGGATTACCGGCCGACCCTCCTGGACTTCACCCCTTTTGGCTTGCCCCAACCCAGCGATGAATCGCCGGGATGTATTCAGGTAATAAAGTTGGAAACTCAAACCAAAGCTAAGTCGTTGATTTCCAAGTAGCGTCATTATGGCGCAGAGGGAATAAAGTTGGAAACTGAAGGGCAGTCTTGGGCGCAAGAGGAGGGGAGGCCAGATAATAAAGATGGAAACTGAGGCCCAAGCGCTCCGGCATCCGGCGAACCGGCAGGAAGCACAGCACCGTGGGGAGCAGCCGGGATCGGCGGTTGGGTAGATGGAAAGAGTATCGGCTACACCGACGAAAGCAGTCCGATTGAGATCGGGATTCGCTCAAGGCTCCCATCACCGCCATCCAGCGGCAACTGTCGTCGGGGTATTGCCGGTCGCGGGCTATTGTCTTGCTGTTGCCAACGTGCACAAGCAGTCTGAATTAGTTTATCTGCAAGTGGCCGACTTTGAGTCACCATTTCTGAGGTTGCCGGAGAGCGCGTGGCTTTGTTCGAACGAACTGGCCTTCGCGGTCTTTGACGGTTTTCCGGTTTCCGCTGGCCACGCTCTCGTTATCACGAAGCGAGTCGTGGAGACTTGGTTCAACGCCAGCCCTGACGAGCAAAGGGCCGTTATGGAGTTGGTGAACCGGACCAAGGAGATCCTGGATGCTCGGTTGAAGCCTCCCCCGGACGGCTACAATGTCGGATTCAACGCGGGCCGATCCGCGGGCCAGACTGTTCCTCACCTCCACGTTCATGTGATTCCGCGTTACGACGGAGACGTGGCTGATCCGCGAGGAGGGGTCCGTCATGTGATTCCAGGGAAAGCGAATTACCTGAAGAGTTCAGCGAACGCGGAGGGGCCCATCGCACTCCATCTGTCTGCTGGGCACCCGAAGGATCCCATTTGGCCCCGGATCGAACCACGTCTGCAGGGAGCAACCGAGGTCGATATTCTAGCTTCGTTCATTTAACCGTCGGGGCTCGACTTGATCCAGTCTGCGCTCTTTTTGGCGTTGAGAGGTGGGGCTCGGGCGCGGATTCTGGTTGGCGATTACCTGTATATCACCGCCCCGGAGGCCCTGCGACGTCTGCTGCTGTGGATGGACTTGGCGAAAGAGGAATGCACCAGCGGCCACTTCGAGGTCCGTCTCGCCGAGATCAATCTGCTGCAAGCTCACCCGGAGTCGTTCCACCCGAAAGCTTGGCGTATAGCCGATCAAGCGGGCGGCCTCGTGGTTGTTGGGAGCAGCAATATCTCGAAGCCGGCCCTGGAAACCGGAATCGAGTGGAATCTGATCGGGAACATTGCTCCCAAGGAAAGACTCCATGCGGAGGTGCTGGACGCTTTTGCTGCATTGTGGGAGCAGTCCACTCTTCTGACCGACGTAGTTGTTGAGCGATACGCCGAATCGGCGGCGCGGTCACGGAAGCTCCTTCTTCAACCTGAGGCACAGGATGTTCTGGAGGAGCCGAAGAGCCCGAGGCCCTGGCAAAAGAATGCCTTGGACTCCCTGACCCAG